>JBDKHQ010000056.1:0-3762 GCA_039797585.1 Pseudomonadota bacterium
TCAAACAGCACATGTTTTTCTGCCAAATGCCAGCCGCGAGGACGCACTAATAAAGTCGCGATTTGGTCGTTTAACTTGTAAGCTTTGCCTTCTGGGCTGGTGTAACTAATCGTGCGTGCGATTGCATCGCGTAAATTAATTTGTCCTTCGATGATGCCGTCCCACGTAGGGCTTTGAGAATCTTCAAAGTCTGCCATGAACACTTTCGCACCTGAATTCAGGGCGTTGATGATCATTTTACGTTCTACGGGACCGGTAATTTCGACGCGGCGGTCTTGCAAATCCGCAGGCGTTGGCGCAACTTTCCAGTCAGCCGCACGAATTTCCGCAGTTTCTGGTAAAAAGTCGGGAAATATGCCAGCATTAAGCGCATTCTGACGTTCGACACGAAGAGCCAATAATTCTTCACGGCGCGCGCTGAAACGTTTGACCAATTCGCCGACGAAAGCCAGCGCGTCATCGGTTAAAATTTCGGCAAATTCGGGGCTAATATTTCCAGTAACTTGGAGTATAGAATTCGTAGGACGGGTGGACATTGTGCTGTTTTCCTATTTTTTAGAGCGCAGTCAATTTAAGACTGACTATTTAAAACTTTTTCACGTTGCAGCGCAACATGGCAGTGAAATAAATATTTTAATGATGATTACAAACTTCATAAAAAATTTATCTTCCTCTCACGGCTTTAACCTTGAACTTTGAGGGAGACATCTCACTAAAAACTGAAGACCAAGCTTTCGTACACAAATGACTCAAAAATAGTTGCACGTTGCACTGCAACACAGCAAACATTTTAACACTATTATAGTTGTTAATACAATTTCGATTCTTTAATTCTCAGCAATTTCTAAGCGCAACCCGCACATTAAAAACCTTTAAAATCAATGGTGTTTTGAAGGACTGGCTTGGGTTTAGCTTGGGTTTTGCTGCTTTAAATAGTGGAGTAAACGCTATGAGCGGCGACCGTTTTTATTACAAGCAAAATCGTTTAAAACAATTACGTGCCTTTTGTCACGCGGCACAAACGGGCAGTATTTCTAAAGCGGCGGAGCGTTTGTTTTTAAGTCAGCCGTCGGTTTCTTTACAAGTGAAAGCCTTAGAACGTGAATTGGATGTGCCCTTATTTGAGCGACGCGGCCCTTCCATTGAACTCACGCCCGAGGGCAAAATTCTGTATGAGCTGGCAATTCCCTTGGTCGAAGGTATTGACGCATTGGCAGAAACTTTTGCGGTGCGCCGTGGCAATTTGGAATCGGGCGAGCTGAATATTGCGGCGGGCGAATCGACTATTCTATATATTCTGCCCGAAATCATGAAGCAATTTACCTTGTTATATCCAGGTATTCGCTTGCGTTTGCACAATGTCACGGGGCGCGATGGCATGGCGTTGTTGCGTGCCAATGAAATTGATTTCGCGGTAGGTTCGTTTATTGATGTGCCTGACGATATTACTTACCATCCGATTTATACTTTTGACCCCGTGCTAATTACCCAAGCCAATCATCCCTTGGTGCACAAGCCTGATTTCAAACTGGAAGATATTAGCCCTTATGGTTTGATTTTGCCGCCGCGCCATTTGAGTACGTGGCGCATGGTGAAAATGGTATTTCAACAGCAGAATATTGATTACAAAATCACCCTTGAAGCGGGCGGCTGGGAAGTCATTAAAAAATATGTGTCCTTGGGGTTGGGAATTTCAATCGTCATCAATATTTGTTTGAACAGTGAAGATAAATTGGGCGTGATTCCGCTTGGAAAATATTTTCCCAAACGTACTTATGGGATTGTGTTGCGACGCGGCAAATTTCTTTCACAAGGCGCAAAACGCTTTATTGAAATTATGGATAAAGACTTTTTCGAGCGTCATGCAGATATTTGTAGTGTTTGAGGTTTAAAGAAGCCCCCAACCCCCTAAAGGAGGCTAAACATAAAAATTAATATGCTTTAAAGTCCCCTTTAGGGGATTTAGGGGCTTCTTTAAGCAGTGAAAAAATACTTTTTTCTCGTTCTCACGCTCCAGCGTCACAGCCGTTAAGTTAAGCCGCGGCTGGTGTAGGTTTGTAACCTGCACCGTAACGTTTCGGCTTATTCTGAGGCTTTAAAATGTTCCGGTCGGGGTTACAAACCCCGACCGGCTAGGAAGAAGGTGACTCGCCTGCAAACTTTAATATCATTCGACAAGTTTCTCTCAACCTTCTCAAAAGGGAGAAGTCCAAACTCAGCATCAAAAGAAAACGTTTTAAAGCCGCTCTCAGTGATTCCTTTAGAGAAAATATCTTCTCTCTTTCAGATTGATCTTTTATATGCGCTTGCCCTGCCCATAACACTATCAGTTTTCCCCTCACACTAATAAATGCCACGTAAGAAAAATACTCTTATGTGGCATTTGTTATTTGTAGTGTTGTTGCTTAAATATTTTTTCATAATAGTGCAGCACTTTCATTAAGCCTTATCCCAATATATTTTTAGGTTTCAGTTTTTCTATGAAATCGTTATCATCTCTCTAATTTTAACTTCATTTAAGCAGCGTTTTTTAACCTTCACTATGTCACAACAACCTATTAGTACGGATTCTCCCAATACCTTTTTTCTTATTGATATATTTCGTTTCGTGGCTGCAAGCTTAGTATTACTGGTCCATTTATCCTATATTTTCAATGTACCAACTATTTGGGATGCGTTTGCATCTTCAGCCGTTTCATGGTTTTTCATTGTCAGTGGTTTTATTTTATCTTACCGCTATCCAAATTTAACGCTATCAGATTTAAAACTATTCTATGCGTTACGGGTTGCTCGAATTTATCCTGCTTACTTGTTTAGCTTATTATTTTCCATCGGCTTTATGAGTCTTGGATATTTTTACATTGGGGATAATTTTGTTACTCAAATTGGGCGACCTGTTATAGGAACGTATGATTTGCCGCATCCAATGACGTTTTCTTTTTGGGTAGATGCAACCATCAAGCACTTATTTTTCCTACAATTTTTCAGTTCTGTAGAATGTTTAAAATATCTTTTTGATGGACCGTTGTGGTCTGTGGTCAATGAAGTTTTTTTCTATTTACTGTTTCCATTGCTTCTGCCCCTAGCCCGCTCTTTAAACTAAGCTAAATCTATTTTTATGGCTTTCATAGTATGTTATGCACTGCAATATGCTTTAATTCAACTGTTTTTACCTTCAACAACATCATTCGACTGGTTTACTTTAAACACTCCCGTTTATACCAATCCATTAGTACGTTGGGTTGAGTTTTTTATGGGTCTCTTGCTTTACAGAGCCTATTTAATAATGCCCAATGTAAAAGTAACGGGACGGATATTATTACTAATATTATCTATAACAATCTATTTTGTCAGTTTATCTCTGTTGCCTTACGTATCCCAAGAATACGCACTGTTCTTTCTAATGACACCCAGCACAAGTCTATTGGTGTTATCTTTGGTTTATATAATCATAGAGATACCTGTTCAAATAAATCGTTTTTTTATGTTATTAGGAGGAGCGAGTTATGTGTTGTACTGCATCCATTTTCCGTTTATGGAAATAATCTACTTTTTTGGCGGTAAAAAGTGGACTCAGGATAATGGAGTGCTAGTAGTCGGTATATATGGAGTTACTGTATTATTAAGCATATTTATACACTGGTTATTAGAAAAAAATGTTAGAGGTGTGTTGATTAGACAATTATTAAAATAGCATGTAATGCTAAACTCAAAAATTTTAATCATCTTATGGTCTGAATCAGGATTTACAGGATTAAAGGA
>JBDKHQ010000057.1:0-7739 GCA_039797585.1 Pseudomonadota bacterium
TTGTACATGAGTTCATCGTCGATCAACTTGATGAATCGGTGCGTGCTAAATTAGCCGGTATTGGTGTGCTCAAGGTTCCGCATTCCAATAATTTAGAAGAAGCCTATACCGATGCTATGCCAGAAATTGAAAAGTGCGCGGAAGAATTAATCGCGCAACACGGCCCAGCGAAGGCGTTTATTGCTTTATATGAGCACTCCACGTTGCCTGCTGCATTATGTCGAGAAAGATTTTCTGTTCCTGGTACGTCGGTGGTCACAGCAATGTTATGTCGCGATAAAGTCAAAATGAAACAAAGCTTAATGGGATCAGGGATTCGTTATCCGTTATTTAGAGCCGTTAACAGTCAAACAAGCTTGGCAGAAATTAAAGAATTCACGCGACATATTTCAGGAAAAATGGTTCTAAAGCCAAGGGCGCAGGCTGCCAGCGAAGGAATATTTATTTTTGAACAGGAATCTGACTTATTCCAACATATTGCTGAACATGGATTACAGGACCGATATCAGCTTGAAGAATTTATTGAAGGTCAGTTGTATCTTTTCGATGGTATTGTGCGCGATAAAAAACTGCTGTTTTTTAGTGTATCAAAATATACGACGACTTGTTTTGAGTACATCCATCAACGTAAACCCATCGCCACAATTACTATCGATGATGTGCAATTAAGTCGTAAAGCGAGTCAATTTACTAGCGCTATCTTAGAAAAAGTCGGTTTGGGAAATGGTACATTTAATTGCGAAGCTTTTCTTTTACCGAATAATGAGTGGGTGTTTCTGGAAATAGCCAATCGTTATGGTGGTGCGGGCGTAGCACCACTGATGAAGCAAATGTATGGCGTTGATCTAATTAAAGAAAGCATATTAGCGGACATGCAAGAACCTTCAGAAATAGAAAGTCCTATTAATGTGTCAGATTGCAATTTTTCTTCGGCTTGGATGTATTTTCCTGTGCCGAAAGCAGGACCTTGTAAGGTTACAGAGGTGACAGGTTTAGATCAGTTGCCTAATAGTATTGTTAAGGCGGATACGGTGCAACCCGGACAAGGTTTAAATCAAGCAGCGGGTGCGTTTCTGTATGCGGGTCGATTTTTTGTTAAAGCAGAAACTTCTGTGCAAGTACAAAAGGATTGCGCGGAGATTGCTAAAAATTATCGAGTTAATGTAGCTAGTTCTTAGTATTAAAATTGGTTAAATTCTTCTAGTCAAGCTCAATATTATCAATTATACTCCCTAGCTAAATTTTTCTAATGGAAAATATTTAAATAAATTACAGAAAATACAGAAGTTTTTTCACAAATTAAATTAGGCGAATTTAGAGCCCCCCATAGTTTTTACATTGCATCTAAGGAAAGATAAAATGTCTCATGCTATAAGTCATGTCATTAAGGAAGTGCTGGTCAAAGAATTAATGGTCAATGTGCCCGTCGATAAGATCAATGACGAGGATAGTTTCCAATCGGTATTAGGTTTAGATTCTTTATCGTTCGCTGAGTTACGTTATCAATGTGAATCGCTTTTTAACATTGATATAGCGGATGAATATTTTGTACCGGATTATTTTAACAATCTAAAAAATCTGGTTTCTCTCATTGTTAAATTGCAAGTCGAACAAACTAGCACGGTGTCATGATGTCGATTATGCTAGAACGGCTCAATGCAGCGAATGCTTTACATATGGATCATTATGGCGGGCATCGTTTACCTTATAGCTGTATTAAAGCCCAAGGTATTTATAAAACATTTTTACACTTAAAAAATCCGCATCAACAGTTTGAGGTGATGGATATTAGTGGCGGTTATGCGAGCGCTTGTCTGGGTGCGAATAATCCGCATTTTTGGCAGCATTTACAAGCTAAGTTATCACAATGTAGTGCGGTTACCGATGAATTGTTAAGCCTAGAACGTGCAGAATTTTTGCAACAGCAATTTGGAATGCATGGATTATGGACTGATCATTTTCCGTACGGTGAATATCATGTCAGCGGCCGTAATTCCGGATCAGAAGGGATAGAGCTTGCGTTGAGATTGTTATTGGAAAGTTTGCTGGATAAAAGACGGCAAACCAAACACCCACAGAAAATAAATAAAAAAATCATACTGGCTTTTGAAGGGGCTTGGCATGGTTGGACAGCGGGAATTATTCCATTATTAAATCGGCGTTATTATACGCATGGTTTTCCTAGTTTAGAGTCGCAAGGATCCTTTGGTATAGAAGTTAAATTTTTACCTTTTGGCGATCCGGCATTGTTAGAATGTTTTTTTAAAGAATTTGGTGAAAGTGTAGCCGGCGTGGTGGTTGAGCCGATTCAAGGCGATGCTGGAATTTTAGTGCCGCCCACACACTATTTACGAAGGTTGTCGGATCTATGTCAACAATATCAGGCTTTATTAATCGCTGATGAAGTACTTACGTTCGCCAAAACCGGTCAATTTTTTGCAATGGTCGATGCAATGGGGCCTATTAGCACGGATATTACTATCATCGGTAAAAGTTTAGGTATGGGATTAATGCCGGTTTCGTTAGTGATTGCTAAAAAACCATTAACTGTTCGAGCTTGTGGTGCTGTAGCCACCAATGATTTGCGTGATTTTGCTTGCGCTGTGATGAGTGCGGGTTTAAAAGTCATTAACGATCAAAAATTAATTCAACATTCAAAAACGCATGGTCAATTATTGCAACAGACATTGCAAATTCAACTGGTGGAAGCTTTCCCAGATATTTATAAGGAATGTCGAGGTGTGGCGCATTTATTTGGTGTGGAATTAACCGAACATGCAGCACAAAAATTATTATTGTTTAGAGAAAACATGATACAGCATGGTATTTATCTAGAATTTATGGCCGGTGCTGGAAAAAGATCGCATGGATTACGCTATATTTTTCCGACTATGCGTATTGCGCCCGCTTTAATTATGGATGATGCACAATTAACTGAAATGCTGGAACGATTAATCAAGGCAAGTGTGGCATTTCGATTATTAATGCAAAAAAATAAAAGCAGCGAAAAAGAAGAAATGCATGTTTTGCACTGATACTCGATGTATAGAGCACATCGATACCGATGCATCAGGTGTGGTTCATTTTTCGCGTTATGCGATCTTTTTTGAAACTGTTTTTCTTAATTTTATTCGTAAACATAGTCATCAACGGATGGATGAGAATCTTATCCATAGCTTACGTGTAACTCAGTTACAAATGAATTTTATAGCCCCGTCTGTATTTGCTGAAGTGCTACAAATAGATATGTTGTTAGTAAAAATGCGACAGGTTACGTTTGAGTTAGGTTTCATAGTATATGCGAGTAATTCTGAATTGCCGCGCAATAAAGCCCAAATGACATTTTGTTATGTGGATAAAAATAATAAACCTGCACGGATTCCTGAATTCATATTAAAAATATTGGGAGAAGTGGATGTCTGTCCTGCTTGAACAGCAAAAAAAAGCATTAGGTTTTACTGAAATAAAAAAATGGCTGCGACATAAACATCCTATGATCTATTTAGATCGCGTCATTGACTATGATCCAGGTGTTTATTTAACGGCAATACTGGCTATTTCTGGGAATATGGATTGTATGGCTGGGCATTTTCCAGAGCGCGCAATATTTCCAGGCACGCATTTACTACAGAGTTTTAGTCAGGCCGGAATACTTTTATTTCAGTTGAGCACGCGATTATTACAAGAGGATGAAGTAACTGTGGTGGGTGCGATTAATGGTCGTTTTTTTGCGCCTATCGTACCGGGTGATCAAGTTAACATGCATTTATCTGTTGAAAAGCTCTATCAGGATATTATTTTCTTTAATGGCGAAGCATGTGTTAATGGAACACGGGTTGCGGCTATGAAGGCAAATATAAAACGCGTGGCCTTGACGCAATTTAAGGAGGTTGCATGGTAGCTGAGCCCATCCCTATTATTGGTCGCGCTTGGTCAACGGCATTAGGTGATGATATTGATGATGTCTGGGAAGCTTTATGTGCTAACCGAACTGGAATCAAAGAATGTCCGACAACGTTTAGATTAAAAAATAATTTAGCGGCGAGTATCCAGGATTTAAGCGAATCGCCTAGTGAACGTTTTTTTCAATTAGCAAAAAAAACCTTAGCTGCCAGTATTCAGTCTATTGATCTAAGCCTTTATAAGCGTGTTGCGTTAATTGTGGGAACCAGTTTTGGTGCACGCCTCGATGATCCAAAGGCCGCGGAAGGTGATTTAGATGCTTGGGGCCAACAACTAGCAGAAGCATATGGCATCAAACAAGCCATCGTTCTTTCAACCGCTTGTTCTTCAGGCGGTGATGTTGTCTATTTAGCGGGCATGCTCATTGCAACGGGGAAATACGATCTCTGTATTTGCGGTGGCGTTGATGTTTTAACGGATGCAAAACGCTTAGCACATACCGCATTAGGTACTTTATCATCGGGAGAATTAAAACCTTTTGATAAAGCACGTACAGGAACCGTATTAGGTGAGGGTGCCGGTTTTTTAGTGTTGGCAAAAGAAAATGTTAATCAGCAAGACATTTTTGCCTATTATTGTGGTGCTGGTAGTGCCAATGATGGTGCGGGACTCACCGCACCGGATGCTAACGCCATAGGAGCAATCTATGCCATACAGCGAGCATGCCGTGAAAGTGGTATTTCGCCGGATGATATTGGAATTATTAATGCGCATGGTTCTGGTACACGGCTGAATGATCAAATTGAATTAGATGCTTATCGTAATGTATTTCAGCATCAACCGATTATTTTTGCGACTAAAGGTGCATTTGGACATAGTTTAGGCACTACCGGCAGTATTGAATTAATTGCACTCATCGAGTCATTGAGACGGCAACAAGTTCCTCCGATTACCGGCTTAGATGAGCCCTTGGAAGATTTTTTTACGCCAGTATTGAAGCAAAAAACCGGTATCAATACTCGTTATGGTATGAGTTTAACGCTAGGTTTTGGCGGCTTTGATACGAGCATTATTATAAAGGCCGCTTGAATGCAGCAAACTTATCGTTTAAGAAAAATTATTATAGAAAAAGCAACACGCGAGGATTTTCCTGCCTCATTAATTCAACATATCCGTTATATCGATCCAGTCATTTGGCCGAGTTTATTAGGTGTCTATGAATTGCTACAATTAAAAGATAAAAGACCGAGAGCAAATGATGTCGGTGTTATTCTTTGTGGTAAAAGTTATCCAAAAGAAGCGTCAGCGCGTGTGTTAGAGAGTTTATTAAAAAACGGGCGCGTTTCCCCTTTGCATTTTACCGCAGCTAATGCAGCGGCCAGTATTTCGATGATTTGTGCGACGTTTCATTTTCATGGCCCCACACTAAATCTGTGTATGCCAGTGCAGACTGCTTTACCCACGATAGAAATAATTATTCAGCATTGGCTTAGCCAAAACATAAAAACAATTTTTGTGATTAAACAGGATCATCAACACTACGCTCAAATCGAGCATATCTTTGTTGATGAAGATAGGGTTGAAGATGCGGTGAGCGGTGTGAGCAGGAATAGAGATGATGAATGTTTGTAACCTGAATATGAGTCATTTAGAAAATATCGCCGATCACTCATCGAATCATAGTCAAGAAATATCTAGTTTTTGGCTTAACTTTGAAGGGATACCTAAAGGTGCCGCTGTATTAGTATCTTTAGCTAACTCAGTGGATTTACTTTATCATGTTTTGGCGATATTAGACGCAGGTTTTGTTCCCATCTTAGCGGCTCCATCATTACCGCAATTACGTTTATTAGATTTGCAAACAAACTTTGCTTTCCATGGTTTTATACAAGCTGCGCTTCACATACCGGCTATACCTTATCAGCAACGTTTTAATATCGGCGAGCAGGCTTTGTATTTATGTTCGCAACAAGAAAAAGCCCATTTAAATCCAGGAGACATTGTATTAACCACGTCTGGCACCTCTGGATTTGCTAGCGGATGTGTGTTTGATGTCGAGTCACTCTGGCGTAATGCGAATAAGCATGTCGATGCGATTCAGTTAACCGCTAGAGATACGGTTTTAGTTAATTTGCCACTGTATTATTCCTATGCGTTTGTCGCACAAGCCTTATCCGCATTAACGGTTGGCGCTAAATTGTTGATTACAGGTCCGCCTTTTAATGAAAGTTTTTTTATAAAGACTGTTCAGGAAAAACAGGTTTCGGTCATTAGTATCACGCCCTTGTTAGCGCGCCGATTGCTTAAAGCAGGCAATGCTTTACCAAGTTGTTTAAGAGCGGTAACCATAGGCGGTGATTGTTTTACTAAGAATGAAATCATTCACTTTCTGCGATTGAATCCCCGTCAAGAATGCTATATTACTTATGGGTTAACAGAAGCAGGTCCGCGGGTCGCGACGTTAGCGGCGCATACGGAATCGGCTACAAAATTTGCTTCAGTGGGACGTGTGCTTCCGCAGATAGAAACCCATTTAGAACCCAAAGCCGAAGGTTATGAGTTGTATCTAAAAACAGACACTTGCCTTAAACAGCGGCTTGGATCGTCAGCAAAACCAACTTTTCATCACTTGGCTTCGGGCCGTTGGTTGCAAACCGGCGATTGCTTTCAGATCGATGACGATGGTTATTTGTTTTTTCAAGGCAGATGCGCCAATTTTTTTATTATTCATGGTGAAAAAATAAATTTATCAGCGGTTAAACAAATCGTTTTAGCTTTTCCCAATGTTATCAGCGCTAATACCAAATTAATCATAGAAAATAATAATGTTTTGGGCTATGAGCTTTATGTAGTTGTGAACTCTGAACAATACACGCACGCACAGCTTTCGACTTATTTAAAACAATATCTCTATCGCCATGAGCAACCCTTAAATATACATATAGAATCATTGAATTCAGAAGAATTATTTTTGCATAAATAATTTTTTATTTATCTAGATAAATTTTATTTTTTATCCAATTAATATTTTAGATTAAATTTATCATATTAAAATTAATTATTTTTATTCATATTGTAATTAATTTTTTTTATTCTTGTTTGTAAATAAATGTTATGCATGTTACTTTATTTCAACAATATTAAAAGAGGAGTGATTTTATGCGCGAAACAGTATGGTGTTCTTTGCCAAGCAATAAAAAAGGTGAAAAAAATAAACTTATAGAAGTTATTAATTCAATAGAAAGTAAAAATTTAACGAATTTGAGTATTAACCAATTAATTGACAAGCTAGATAATAATCAAGCAGTGGGTTGGCGAGACGTGTTTAGCGAATATAATGCGATACCATCTATTATGAACATGAATGCGTCTGAAATGTTGAGTAGAACTAGAAGCGTAAGACTTAAGTTTAGACAGCGTGGTTATGATAAATTAGAAAATCGAAAATTTCCACCGAATCAATTACTTAGTTTAGTTATTTTGTGCTATACCAGTCCTGCATTAATAGGGCCTAAATTATGTAAGGCACTGAATGAAGATGATGCTGTAGGTATAAAAAGGGAAATGTTAGAAAATTCAGCTTTTGTATCTAAGCAGGGGAGAGTTGTTTCTAGCCAAAGTAATTTACGCGTACTTAGTACTGCACTTTTTTTCAATGATACGTCCATTGAATTGCCGAATGGAGTTCTAAAGAGAATAAGAGAAGGTGCTAGAAACAAGAATATAACTTTAGACGAGTTTGGTTGCAGTCCAGAAATAGATGTTAGATCTTTTAGGGATAATCGTTCTATTAATGGAGTTAATCAATCGATACATCTTCATTCGCAAGCTAACAG
>JBDKHQ010000058.1:0-5387 GCA_039797585.1 Pseudomonadota bacterium
ACATTACAACGAGGAAAGACCCCATGAAGCTTTAAATAATCAAACACCCCTATACTATTCTCAATCCCTAAACAAAAATTACTCTATTTAAAAACTGGGGTAACTTTGGGTGGTTTACACCTGCTCTATTACGAACAGAAGATTCCTTTGTGCAAAAAGAATTAAAACGCGATGACTGTGATTCGAAGAAGTGACGAGCTTGCCCTAGCATTTTTTCTTCTTCATAAGAACCCGTGACCCACTCTTGCCCATTTTTAAGCCAGGAAATAAAGCAAGCCAAAGCAGCATCGTAGGCATTTTCTATCTCCCAACCAGTAATTTCCCATTCTGTTGCCAGCTCACCCGCAACAGCTACTAAAGCAAATCGACCTGCTACGCGCTTTACTTGTCCATGCGCTTGGTCTCCATGAATAAAACTTATTAATTTATCTGTAACTTCTTTAACCTTATTAGCAATGGTTTCTTTATCCTCTTTTACTAAGCGCATTAAGAATGCGTCAATAACACTACCATGATATTGCTGGCATAGCTTTTTGAGAGAGTTAGATAAAGTAGCGCCATCTTTATAGTCGTTCAATGTATCAAACACTCCATAACCTTTTCCCGCATCCGCCGAGATGTTGGCCGAGCGAATCTCTTGTCCAGCCCTGATGTTTAATCCGGCCGCTTCTAAAAGAGATTTTAGAGATAATTCACCACTGCTAAAAAAGTGTAAGCGCCAATGCTGTCTATTTTTAGCTTGTCCGGTTTTAAAAGCACGAGACTTACTCTGACCATTTGCCAACATATAAAATACTTCGCCGGCAATACGAGGATTAAGTTGTGACAGTTCATCTAAAATGAGTAAGGTATGATTATGTTGAGTCGCTAGACCTTCAAGCGCATTATCGGTAGCTCGAAGGTTATGTACATAATTTTCTCCCCCATACACAGAGGCTGCTAGTGCCAATAAGGTACTTTTTCCGATACTACTTTCGCCAAGAAGATGAAAGCCTCCACTTTCTAAGCCTAATAGGCCCACTAATGGACCTGATAAGGCCAGTGATACCGCGAAAATTAATCGAGAGTTGCCCATGCAAAGGGAAGATATTTTGTCTTTCCAATCCTCTAAACTGCCAGCTTGTTCATAGTTATGCAGTGTGTAATCGCTTTGGTAAAGTATTGTTTCTTCTGCTTGGTTATACACTTTATGCGGCAATACAAATGATTCTTTATACCACCCGATAGTATGCACACAACGTACTCGTTCGGTTATATCAATACTGCTAATATATTCTAAAAGATATTTTCTTTCCTTCTGGCCAGGATGAACATTCAGACCTAAACGTAATAACTCTCCGATAACTTGTTCACCATTCCCTTTGAGCAGGGCATCGGGCATGATCCATTGGTGAGATTGTTGATCGGCATCTTTAAACTCCAACACGCGTCCCCAATTTTCGTTGTTTGGATCACGAGTTAATGCCGAAATTTCAAGCCTTGCACAAAGCCAAACGGGAAGTTGACCGTTTTTACAATAAAAAATTCCTGTATCTTTAACTTCAAAAGTATAAGGTAATAAAATAGCTTTTTCAGGTGTTTCATTTTTCTCTATACATGAACTAGGCGGATCAATTAAAGATAATTTTGGTATATCTTGAATAATATAATCTTTTACTGTCAAATCTGGGCCAGTTTTACGTAATTCTGCATTATTCATGCTTGCTTCCTCCCAGTTCATTTATAGCCTTAGCAAAATTAATTCCATATAAACGCTGATGGAAATCAATAATGTCTCGACCAGATATGCCGCAACTAAAACAAAAGAACTTTCCGTATTTTAAATTCACAGAGAAAGAAGGTTTCGATTGTTTGTGAAACGGACAAAGGGCTGTAGCTTGTTTTTTTCGTGGATGGAATTTTTTTAATACTCCTGCGTAATACACGCGAGGGTTGGGTAATAAACTTCGGTCAAAACGCTTCTTTTTATTAGAAGATGGTGTTAACGATCTTTTTGGAGTAATATGGACATGCGTGTGGTTTGTAAAGGACTGAGCAGCCTTAAAACTTAGTCCTTTTCTGCTTTTATTCAAAGTTATACTCTTTATCAAAAAAAGCGTTTGTGGTTTTAAGTATTTTTCTTTGACTCTAAACATGATTTTCACCTCCCGATAGTGCACTGGTACTCTGTTTTAGACCAGAAGATGAAAACCATTTATCGGTACCTTCTAATGGATAAAGCACTTTGCCGCTAATTTTTATAAATTTAGGGCCTGTGCCTTTCCATCGTTCGCGCTGGAACCATTGGCGGCTATAGCCATAACGGTAACTGGCTTCGCTTTCGTTTAGATAAAGTTTATTAACTTGCATATATAAAACCTCTTAATTAAGGATAATTAATACGAGATTTGATTATGCCTAAGGGATGTGCGCAGTAAGCCGCTTACTGCGCAATCGCAAATAAAAAGACTCTATGCGCAGCAAAAAAATGCTTATTTGCGAATTTCGCAGACAAAAATAGATTAATTGCGCAGCTTTTACACAACGCCTGCGCATTAAAAAAGGAGAGGATTATTAAGGATAATTTAAAAAGAGTAATTAATTAAAGAGTATTTTTTACTAACATGTTATCAAAGAGACTGTTTTTTCTTTTTTACATCTGTAAAGTATCTTTTTACTGAATCTATAGAAATAGACTGTTGATTTTCTTTATGATCTGTTTCGTAATACATTGCTTTGTCCTCTAAGTAAATAGAATAACATCTACATTCTATACCTTCATAAGCTTCCATTTCATTCGTATGTTTTTTCTCTAGCATTTTTTTAAAATGGGTGAAGCCTCTGCCTTGGTCTAATTCATGTTGAGCTAACCACCATAATTCTTGAGATTTTTGGGAAGTTGAACCGCCTTGTTTTCCAACTTTGCGCAGATGTTCATTTATAGGATTAGTTATTACTTTATGCATTCCTTTATTTTCTTCTAAAAACTTGGATAGATAAGGAAATTCTTTATCAAAAACATCAGGACAAACATTTTTTCTATCATTAAGAACCTTAATAATCATTTTTTCATGTACTAGAAAATCGTTATTGCTAATCCACATTTTGCAAAACTCATTGGCCATATAAATAGGATGATTTATGGACCAACTTTTAAACAGTTCCACAAAATTGGCTAACTGATAAAGTAATAATTTGTTATAAAATTCTTTCGATAATGCTACTGTGGCGAGCATCAATGCTGAAAAATCCATTTCATCGTAATATCCGCTAGCAATTGAGTTATAAACTTGATTTTCCAGTTCTTTAAATTCAATTATGTGTTTATTTCGGGTAGATTTATCTAGTTCAACAAGTGGCGTCATTCCTATACCACATAAAATATAAGCCGCCTCCTCTGCAGAGCAGTTATGCCTAGAGAAAAAAATATTTAATTCCCACTCAGTAAGGTTAGCTTTTGTACGCGAATCAATTTCAGAACGAGTAATTTGATAATCTGCTGTTATTCTTGCATAACCTGCCTGTGTTAGATTTAGATTTTTTGAAGTAATTAATTTAGTTTCTTTCGGCCAGACTGGTAAAATACAATTAATATCATAATATAAGCTTTCTACTACAATAGAGTCTTTATCTATTAAATCCTTTATTTGCTTTATAGGAAGATATAAGACACTAGAATCAACTTCAACAGCAAAAGTAATTGGAAATTTTTTTGATTCTAAAAAAGAATATAATTCCTTTATCCCTAATCTTCTAAATATATTATTAAATTTGTTTAGAGTTTCCTGCATTTTCTTATTTTCTCAGAAAAAAATTATGAGTTAGGCGGTATTTAGTTGTTCGTTAGCTTTATAAACAGCGTTTTCTATCCCCATCAACTTAACTAAAGTATCAGTAATAAGCTGCATAGGTTTTCGTAAACGTTCAATGTCATTCATTATATAACCTGCGGTAACATCATTGTTCATTTTATGATTCATAAGTCGCTTTAAAGCATAAGCAGCAATATCTAAACTTTCAGCAATTGTTATAAATGTACGGCGTAGATCATGTATCGTAAAATGTATGCCACTTATTTTTATAACTTTTACCATCTGCTTTCGTGGCTCAATAATATAACCACCTACTCCAGCACCAGGAAAAACATAGTTATTAATTTTATTTTTTGTTCTAATTAGAAGTAATTGATATAAGTAATCTGATAAAGGTAAAGTATGTGCTTGATGGTTTTTAGTATCGGTTATCTTTAGCGTTTTATCTTTAAAATCTACTTGTTCCCACTTAAGCTGGGCCGCTTCTTGACGGCGCAAGCCTGTCATAATAATCAATAGTAAGTAATCACGAAGTGTTATATTAGATAGTTGCATCACCCCTTGATACCAAGCAGATAATTCATGAGATTTAATGTAAGTCGTTCTTTTTTCAACTTTATACCAAGCACGAGTTTGAGATAATCGCTTAACAGGATTTTCAGGAAGTAAAGACCTGCCCTGTGCATCTTCATATTTGGCCGATGCAAAATTTAATAACGCGCGTAACACTCGCATAGCTTGATCTGCATAAGCTTTACCATTTTTTTCACCTAAAAGAGTATGTTTTTTCGCAATTTCGTCTTTAGTAATAAAAGTAAAAGGCTTATGACGCCATTTATTAAAAGCAACAGTTACTACGCGCTTATAGTCATAGAGAGTCTTAGCTTTCAGAGACTTGCGCGCTTCCAAATAATCATTAAAGATGTTCTCTAGGGTAATTTTCTTCAACTTTGATGATCGTTTTTCAGCTAAGGGATCAAGACCCGTTGCAATCTGACCTAATATTTTTTGCGCTTCTTTTCTGGCCATTTCTACTGTTAATTCGGGATAACGACCTAAAGTAATACGAGCTAATTTTCCTTTAACAAGTTTTTCGACAAAAAATGCTTTGGAACCACCGGAAGTGGTACGAACGCCAAAACCTTTTAGTAGATCATCGTAATAACGCTTCTGTGCTGTAATGCCAGCTCGCACAACTGCAGGAATTGGTAGCTTATCAACAGCAAGCTTAGTAATCTTCATATTATTTATTAGAATTTTTCGTGTCGAATATGTGTCGAATGAGTATTTAAAAACAATTAAAAGAACTTATAACTTATTATATAATGAAAACCGCTTAATATAAATAGTTTTAAAAAGAATTAATAACGTGTCGAAATTATTAAAAAGGGTAATTTTATAATTCGTAATCAGTAGGTCGGACGTTCGATTCGTCTCGTTGGCACCAATTAAATCAAGCACTTACACTACTTTCAATTGATCCCTTAAATTCCCTTGCGGGAGTTTTGCGGGAGCTGCGTTACTTTGTTCACGCTTTAGAACAACAAGTTGACTAACAGTATCGCAAGCCTTATTCGCAGCACGGATCAGATTAGC
>JBDKHQ010000059.1:0-3880 GCA_039797585.1 Pseudomonadota bacterium
AAAATTTACATGCCCAGGTTACCAAGGACAAAAAGGAAATGACCGCTTTACGTTCACAGGCACTACAGGATATCGCGATGAGTGTCGGTACTCAAGCCGGTTTAGCGTGGCGCTCTGAACAGATTAATCAAGTATTAACTAAAAATTCATCACAGTTAGATCGGATTTTTAATTTCAATTTAATTTTACTCGACCACAACGTCATCCCTCCTGTACTCGTCCAAGGAAATAATTCACTCAAGCTTGCGGATAGCCAAACCTTACGTATCGACGATCGTACTTACCAAATTATTAGTCAGGCGCGCTTCACCACAGCACCGCCTCAATGGCGTAATTATGTATGGATGGATTACCAACATCCCGAATTGCCCTTACCTGCTTTTTTGCCGAAAACTCTTGAAGAACGTATCGTCTGGAGAAAATATGCCACGCTGGGTTGGCAAGATGGGATTGATCAAGCCGATGCTATTTTTAACGAGAATTTAGCGCGTTTAACCCGTGATTACACTGGTATGGCCCTATATAGAAACTTATTGTTGAAAGGTATGGTCAGTAAGCCTTTCGTTGCACATACCGATCTCGGTGTTACCGGCGATAGTTCTGATTTGCATATTAACGATCAAATATTGCGTATCACTTCATTACCAAAATTACAAGTTAATCCAGGTCGATGGAAATCCATCGTGACGCATGATAATGACAGCACATCTACTTCACGATGAACCGGTACGCTTCACTTCGGCTTGTCTAGCTCGACTACTCATCCACTGCCAAAAGCTAGGGGCTTCAGATATTACGTTGCAGACCGGCGAACCCGTCTTCGCTGAAAGTTACGGTCGTTTACTCCGTATCACACAACGTAAATTATCCAACACCGAAGTCGCTGAAACACTCAATCTAATCTATGGGCCTAATGGTAGCGCACAAATTTTAAGTGGCGTTGATATCGATACGCACTATGAATTTCGGCCTAATCGTAACGAACGTTATCGATTCCGGGTCAATGCTACAGGCTGTTTAGTAGAAGGTCATGACGCAATACAAATAAGTTTTCGTACTATTCCCAGTACGCCACCTAAAATGTCGGATCTGAATTTAGAAAAAGAATTAATCCATGCTTTAGCTCCTGCGCAAGGCATCGTGTACGTAACCGGGGCGACCGGTTCCGGTAAAACCACCTTGTTAGCTGCCATCATCCGTGATCTGGCTGAAAAAGAAGACTCGCATCGTAAGATTCTTACCTACGAAGCCCCGATAGAATTTGTCTACGATTCAATTGACATGCCCAGTGCCATTGTCAGTCAATCCGAGATACCTAGACACCTACCCAGCTTCGCGGCGGGCGTACGCAATGCCCTGCGGCGCAAACCTCGACTCATATTAGTCGGCGAATCACGTGATCCGGAAACCATTGGTGCTTCTATCGAAGCGGCGTTAACTGGACATCCCGTCTATACCACGTTGCATAGTAATGGTGTGGCGGAAACCCTAAGACGATTAGTCAACTCCTTCCCTGCTGAAGAAGCTAAAGCCAGAATGATCGATATTATCGAAACCATACGCGTGGTAATCTGGCAACAATTAGTCCCTAGTATGGATGGAAAGCGCATCGCATTACGCGAGTTTTTAGTTTTTAATGAAAAATTAAGGGATTTTTTATTAGACTCTAAACTGGATAATATCAGCGCCACTACGCGACACATGTTAAAAGAACAGGGTCAACCCATGTCTGTTGATGCCAAACGCAAATTTGACGCCGGTCTCATTAGTGAACGGGTGTATAAGCGCTTAATACTTAGTGCAGAATTCTCCGAACACCATGACGGACTTTAATAAAAACACTTGGCAGCCTAGTGGCACACTTTCGATGTTGCGTCGTCGCGCCAAACTTCTCGCCGACATTCGTGAATTTTTTACCGAACGCCACGTGTTAGAAGTAGAGACTCCCTTACTCAGTCAAGCTTCTGTCACCGATCCTCATTTACATAGCTTTCAAACGCAATATTGTTTGGATAATAAAAAACAACAACAAACACTTTATCTACAAACTTCTCCGGAATTTGCTATGAAACGTTTATTAGCAGCCGGATCAGGACCCATTTATCAAATTTCCAAAGCCTTTCGTAACCAAGGAGAATCGGGACGTTATCATAATCCTGAATTTAGTTTATTAGAATGGTATCAACCTGGCTATGATCATCATCAATTAATGGATGAAGTAGAAGCTTTATTAAAAAAATTATTAGTGTGTGAACCTGTGCAGCGTTTTAGTTATGCGGAAATTTTTCAACGTCATCTGAATATTGATCCGCATCAACTATCACTTAAAAATGTGAAACAACTCACTGCGCGTTTAGATTTAGCAACTCAAAATTTAGGTTTAAACACGATTGAAGATTATTTAAATTTCTTAATGTCGCATATCATCGAACCGCAATTACCTAAACAATTAATTTTTGTTTATGATTACCCGGTTAATTTAGCGGCTTTAGCCCAAGTACGTCGCGATACAACACCTGTGGCGGAACGTTTTGAAGTTTATCTAAACGGCATCGAACTTGCTAATGGCTTTCATGAATTAAGTGATGCTAACGAACAACGACTACGCTTTCAGAATGATCTTAACACACGTACTAGGCATGGCTATTCAACAGTTCCCATCGATAAGCATTTATTAGCAGCATTGACACACGGACTTCCAGATTGTTCAGGTGTTGCTTTAGGCATTGATCGCCTATTAATGCTCATGGCAAAAGCGAATAAGCTATCTGAAGTGATTAGCTTTCCCATCCAACGTGCTTAATTAACCTGCATCTTGTGTTTTATTTCTTCTTAAAAAAATCCCGTCATGGCGAGCATGTAACCTATTGATGTCATGGCGAGCTCACGAAGTGAGTGTGGCCATCTAGTTTAGATTACCGCGCGCCTGCGGCGCTCGCAATGACGGTTGGATACTTATTCAACTTCGTCGCCGTTAATAAAAATTAATAAAAAATAATGTATAATCCGAGTTAAATAAATTCAAATACAATAATAAAAAAATGACGCTTGCAATTTTTATTCACTACATTTTAGAAATGGATCCATTACTATTTTTATCTTTTGTGTTTTGGGCAGGCGTTGGCGTGCTTTTATGTTTGCTGTTAAGTGCAAATCAACGTAGCACAGTAAACAACATGCAAACTCGTTTTAACTGGAGGTGTCTGCTCTTTTATAATCGAAAAAGAATACTTATCTCATTTATCTTAATTCTAGTAACTATTAGATTTAGCAAACAACTCATAGGACTTGATCAAAATTCATTTTCGGCTTTTATCATTGGTTTTGGCAGTGATCATCTTGGTAAATTCATACAGAACAAATTATCAAACATCCGTGGCAAACAATTAAATCCCAATCAAGAGCAATAATATTGCAACACACATTTCCTATTAGATCACCAAGCGATCTAAAGTTGTTGTTAGTAAATTGTAATATTTAAGTCTATCACTCCATCCATTATAGCCGCCGTTAATCCGCTTAGTGATTTCTCTTAAATTACCATCATCCGCTAAAGAATTTAGTTTAGTTTGCTTCCAGTATTCGCAGGCAATTTTACAAGCGACGATAGGATCAGCCGCTTTATCTGGGTTTTGAACTATATCTAAACCGATCAGTTCGCCATACCTTTGATAATTGTAGCGTCCTGTTAAATGGAATATGCCCCTGCCTCGAAATCGATAGCCATCACCAATGTGTAGATTTCCTAATCTTTTTCCACGAGTGAGTCGCTATGCTCACGAAAAATTTCGGCCATCCTGACCCCGAAATTAATTCGCATCACGCGACTAAAATTAGGCCGCGACGTCCTGCGTCCGGCACGCACTGGCCCATTCTAGGC
>JBDKHQ010000060.1:0-2882 GCA_039797585.1 Pseudomonadota bacterium
CCCTAATCAAGTGGTTGACGCAGGTACTTACTTGGATCGAGTGACTATTTTCGTAACATTTTGAAAAAGTAAATTATATAAATGCATATTAGATTATTTTATGTGCAATCATTCAGTTTTAGAGTTTTTGCTTGATCTGTTCTATAAATCATTATATTCTCTCAAAGTGTGCTGCAGAATTTTTTTTGATAAGGAAGTCGATTATGCTCAAAGCACAAAACGTTTTTTTTGCGCTGATCATTTTACTCATGAGTCAGCCTGTATTCGCCGCGACAACGACCAGCAATTTATCGATCAATGCGACAGTGGCTGCGGGTTGTATCTTTGGCAATATCACGTCTGTGAACTTTGGTAATTATACTGGAGTTTTAAATAATGCTACAGGGAGCATTGAGGTAAATTGTACCAATGGT
Organism: Pseudomonadota bacterium; assembly: GCA_039797585.1. Lineage (GTDB taxonomy): Bacteria > Pseudomonadota > Gammaproteobacteria > Diplorickettsiales > Diplorickettsiaceae > Aquirickettsiella. The sequence continues at coordinate 414 of JBDKHQ010000060.1, forward strand.
ACTACTTATAATATCTCTCTAGGACCAGGGACCTTTGCGGGGGCAACTGTGACTACTCGACGAATGACTGGAACGCCTTCTGGGAATCTTGCCTATGCTCTTTTTAGGGATGCAGCACGTACTTTAAATTGGGGGCAAACAATAGGAACGGACACTTTAGGAGGTACAGGTACAGGCGGGATCCAACCTTACACAGTGTATGGTCAAATAGCGGCTGGACTAACACCAGTTGCAGGTAGTTATAACGATACAGTATTAATAACTATTACTTATTAATTTTTTTCAATAAATTGTTTTTGCTCTGCATGAAAATGCATCGGATTTTTAAAATATAATTTCTAAAGATGTAAGTTTGTAAAAAGGGATTATAAGGATTAGTTATAAATGACAAGAACGTGCTATATCGTTTGGGTTTGTATCTTAGCGTTTTTATCTTTTTCAAATGTATATGCTAACGTTTTAGAAGTAACGCCTGTTCAGCTTGCTTTGTCTGCTAAACAAAGGATAGGTGTGGTTAAGGTTACCAATCGAAGCGATGAACGTAGTTTGTTACAATTAAGTTTATTTGACTGGCAACAGAGTCCTAAAGGTAAAGACATCTACAAAACCTCTCATGATATTTTGTTGACGCCACCTTTATTTATATTACCCGCACATAAAACCCAGATTATACGTTTTGCTTTAAGACATCCTACGTATAATACACTGCAAAAAGCCTATCGCGTGCATTTGAAAGAAGTGCAGCAACCGAGACAAAAGAAATTAGGCCAAACACTGTATTTTTTAATGGATATATCACTTCCTTTATTCGTTGAGCCACAAAAAATCCTTGAGAATGGAGTTTGGTCAAGCAAGGTTTTAGATGACCAGCATATCCAATTGCATTTATACAATGATGGAAATGTTTCTTTATTTGTAAATCAATGGCAACTGTTGTCGAATAATTCTCAAGGACCCATAATGAAAAAACAGTCGACTTTCACTTATGTCTTACCGCGCTGTTCTCATTCTTGGATAGTAAAAGGCGATTCTAATATTAATTATACAGATATTAAATCAAATATTAATGGACACAGTAAAAAATCGGCTTTGCATAGGCTTTAAATTTGTATTAATTGCATGTTTTATAATTTTTTCTTTAATCAGCGTAGAGAGTAACGCAAAGCTAGAAAAAGAATTTTTAACAAAACACGCACCACAAAAAAAAGCTAAAATGAAAATGGTTCCGTTGTTGCTTGAAATAAAGCTTAATGGAAGCTTATTGCCTGGTATTACACAATGTTATAAAGATCCATCCGGTCACATCTGGATTGAAGAAAGTGACTTACGTCAATGGGGGATGAAATATTACTCCCGTTCTCCCTTAAAGTATCACGGCGAACAGTTATACAAACTGGATTGGTATCACAATGTTAGCTATCAATTAGATCAATATGCGATGCAGCTAACAATATCAGCACCACCACAATTATTTATTACTCAAACCTTTGATCCACTCAGTAAACGTCTAGGTGCTTTGCGTCCAAAAGATCCAGGAGCCTTTCTTAATTATGATGCGGTTGCGTTAAGAAATAATAGTCCCGGTATCAATCAAACTAATCTCTCAGCATTAATGGGTTTAGGTTTGTTTAATCGTTTAGGTGTTGGAACCGCCGATGTGCTTGCATATAACAAATACGCGAATAATATTACCTTATTAACGAATCAATCCAGTAAATTAGTACGTTTAAATACAACGTGGACCTTAGACCAACCAGAAAACATTGCGCGTTGGCGCTTAGGCGATGCGATTACCGGTTCTACGTATTGGAGTGGCGCATCACGTTTTGCGGGGATCCAATATGCCACTAATTTTAATACGCAACCTAATTTAGTTACCTTTCCACTGCCTGGTTATCAAGGTGAAGCCGCTATTCCCAGCAAAGTTGATGTATTTGTGAATAGTGTTTTAAACCAACAACAAATAGTTAATAACGGCCCTTATATATTTAATAATATTCCGGTTATTTCTGGTGCAGGTACTGTGAATGTGGTCACGCAAGATTTGTTAGGGCGTAGTAAGGTGGTAAGTTTTTCTTATTACGCAAGTCCGCAATTGCTAAAGCCCGATTTGGTTGATTTTTCCTATGAAGCGGGATTTGTGCGAGATAATTATGGCGTAAATAGCAATGACTATGGACGTTTCTTAGCGGTGGCGACTTATCAACGCGGCATCACTGACAACCTCACCTTAGGGGGACACGCCGAAGTTTTATTTGATCAACAAACCTTAGGCTTTTCGGCTAATTATTTATTAAATAATTATGGAGTAGTCTCGTTAGCGGTGGCGGGGGGGCATAATAATTCAGGCGGAGGTGGTTTATTAGGTTTGGGTTTTATCCGTCAAGGTCCGAAACTCAGTTACGGTTTCAATACTAGCTTAACCACTTTAAATTATATACAACTCGGTACACAACCCAATACATCGCC
>JBDKHQ010000061.1:0-29624 GCA_039797585.1 Pseudomonadota bacterium
TGCGCGCAGTGCCTCCCTCAAATCGACTTGACGGCGTGATGCGTTTCCTGCTTCGCCCGTCAACGCACGCCTTTCGCGGGCTCCTCGACTTCGCACTGCGTGCTCTCCTTGTCTCGTTCGACTGAACAAAAAGCCATTCGAGATATCATGGTTTTTTTACAAGGACATGGTTTAGGCACTTCCCGTGCTTTTCGTATCTATAAAACCTATGGCGAGCAAGCTATAGAAAAAGTGAAAGAAAATCCGTATCGGTTAGCTAGCGATATTCGCGGTATTGGTTTTAAAACGGCAGATCAACTTGCCAAAAGCTTAGGTCTTCCAGAAGATTCACCCTTACGCGCAAGAGCCGGATTACAACATGCGCTGCTGTTAGCGGGTCAAGAGGGTCACTGTGCTTTATTACAAACTGATCTCATTCAAGCAACGCATAAACTATTGAATGTATCAGAATCAATAATTGCTACCGCCATAGCTGCTGAAGTAGCGGCTAAAGAGCTTATACAAAATTTCAGTAACGACAATATCACCCTGGCTCTCAAGTCATTTTATCAAGCGGAAATCTCCGTCGCGAAACGGCTAAAATATTTACTCTGTGGTGGCTCTTTTCCATGGGGGAAAATTGATCCTGATAAAGCTATGCCTTGGGTAGAAAAACAAACCGGTTTACAGCTAGCTTCATCGCAAAAAGCAGCAATTATTCAGGCTTTGCGATCTAAAGTCATGATTATCAGTGGTGGTCCGGGTGTAGGTAAAACCACGGTCGTTAATAGTCTGATCAAGATTTTTCAAACGAGACAACTCACCATAGAGCTTTGTGCCCCCACAGGACGAGCTGCAAAACGATTAAGTGAAGTGACAGGTTTAGTCGCAAAAACCATTCATCGTTGCTTAGGATTTGATCCCCATATTTTTGGTTTTAAACACCATGCTGACTTCCCGTTACCAGCGGATATTATTGTGGTGGATGAAGTGTCCATGTTAGATATTACCTTGATGAACCAGCTGTTAAAAGCCATTCCAGAAGAAGCGGCTTTGTTTTTAATTGGTGATATAGATCAATTGCCTTCCGTAGGACCGGGTTCTGTACTAGCAGATTTGATAGCGTCCAAGCAGATTCCTACAGTTTTTCTCACAGAGATATTTCGTCAAGCAGCCACATCGCAGATCATTGTGAATGCACATCGAGTGAACCAAGGTAAAATGCCTGTTAAGAACTCGTCAAATTCATCTGATTTTTATTTTATCCCCGCTAATACACCAGAAGAAATTCAAACTAAATTAATTCACTGTGTGACGCAACGTATTCCACAGCGTTTCAAATTTCACCCGTTACGGGATATTCAGGTACTCACTCCCATGAATCGCGGAGTTGTAGGTGCTTATCAATTAAATCATGCCTTGCAACAAGCTCTCAATGCTTCGTCTGAGCCAAAGATTCAGCGTTTTGGTTGGACCTTCTCGCCAGGTGATAAAGTGATACAAACGGTTAACAATTATGACAAAGAAGTCTTTAATGGCGATATTGGATTTATCACTAAAGTTGATTTGGAAGAAACAGCTGTACAAATTAATTTTGAGGAACGCTTAGTGGATTATGATTTTAACGAACTGGATGAGATCGCCTTAGCCTATGCGACCAGCATTCATAAAAGCCAAGGATCCGAATATAAAGCAGTCGTGATTCCGATCGCCATGCAGCATTATCGCCTGTTAGCACGTAACCTTCTTTACACTGGCATTACCCGAGGAAAAAAACTGGTTATTCTGATTGGGCAATATAAAGCTTTAGCCATTGCCGTGCATCAACAACCTTCGCAACAACGTCTAACTCAATTAATCCAACGTATGGCCGAAATATTCTAATAATTTTTATAAAAATTATTCTAGGTTATCTGAAATACATCTAAAGTATTACTAGAACGTTGTGTACCAGAATTGTACCAGGCTGAGATTTAATCTACGTAAACTATCGTGGTTTTCAGTAGGTTATTAAGTTTGCAAAGTATCGCAAGTGTTTGATTATTAATGATTTTTAAAGTTAAATACCAAGTTCGAAGCCCGGTACTCTATCCAGCTGAGCTACGGACGCTTAGACTTAAAGACGCGGGATTCTAACAGTTTATAACTTATTCAGCTAGCAAGTTTGAACAATTTGTTGAGATGTCCAATCATTTATTATGATTGGTGATATGAATTATTACTGTATAGATAGTCTAAAAGTGTTAGCTGGGTCGCTATTACTGTCACAAGAAATATTAGTATCGTTTACGATGGCAGGAGCATGACTTGTAAAAAAGCTACTTACATGATGAGGTAAATTTGTTTTAAACTCCTTAATATCCTGCATAAATCCTAAGCTTTGAATCTGGGTTTGTAAAACCTGTTGTAAACTTTTTAGATGATCATTCACAACAGGTGTATCTTTGCCAAATCTGTTCGCTAAAGCTAACATTTGCGGAAAATTAAAAAAGAAGACAGCACCTAAATTGCTAACCCAGTTCAGGAGTTCAACTATGGGGCCAGAGTATCCTATCTCTTTTAAACTATCTGACATGGCTTTATGTGTAGTAAAACCAGAGAATAATGCAGGCAATACAAAAAATATAGCTAGCAAAGAGGGTTTTTCTAGAGACATAAGTTTTTTACTGATGGAATTCACACCTTTAATAGAAAACCCTGCGCCTGGTATGCCATTGCCAATGGCGGCTACAGATCCCAATATTACGCTGGTTGTTTCATCTGTATGCCAAGCGTTTTTTGCTAAATTTTTCATGCCAAAATAACTTATTAATACGTAAGCGGCAAATTGTGGGAGACTTAGCATACCGATAGATGTATGGAGAGAATAGTAAGTTAGTTTTGGCGGGTTGATTATATTATTCAGACGTGTTGCTATTTGTTCAGTAGGCAATTGAGAGCAACTTTCAATGGCTTGGCTAATTCTTGCAGTTAATTCTTTTTTTTGCGCATCGAGATTATTTTTTTCTACTAAAGAAGATACATTTAATTCTAGAGTACCGACTAGATTTACCCAGATATTTAGAAAAGCAGTACCGAATTGTAAAGCCATTTGTGCATTATCAACATACTCCTGTTTTTCATCATCATAAATGTTCATGAGGAAATTAGGGGCTACGCAAGCAATAGAAAATAGCGTTGCAGTAATATATTTCCAAGGCATGTTAAGAAATTTGGGCAGCTCAGCAAGACTAAGAAAACTTTCATAATTAAAAATGGAATTCGTAAGACTTCCACCCAGTGCCGCTGGATATTGGAGAGCACTGCTAACAGAGGAAGCCGCACTAAAAGAGGATGGCCAATACATGTAGCCACTAAATGCGGATATGCCAGTTAAACCTATTTTTTTTACGGCTTGCATGGGATTTCTTTTTAGCTTCTGGAAAAAAGAAGGAGAATTATGAGTTGTTGTATTAGGAAGTAAAGGCGTTTCTTCAAGGGTGAGCATTTTATTATCCTTGGGAGATGAGGTGCAAGTTTTTTATCGTAATTAATTTTAAGATAGAATAATTAATCTTTTCTTAACAAACAACAAATTAATAAAAAATGCATAAAGAAATTTTTATTTATTAGTTACTTAAATCAATAATCAATAGATGTCTTTTTTGATCAAGGCCAGCAATTTGTAAGTTTTTTGTGTCAAGCAGTTTGAAATCAGCGTCAAGCGTTTTGATCTCTTCAGTAGGATACTGCCCTTTCATTGCTAAAAAAATTCCATTTTCGCAGCATAAATGTCTAGTTTTATGTAAAAATTCATTGAGCTGACTAAAGGCGCGACTTACTATGCTATTAAAGCAATTTTTAGGATGATATTTTTCGACGCGTAAAGGAATAATATCAACGTTGGCAATCATTAAAGTTTGTATGACATGCATTAAGAATCGGGTTTTTTTTCCATTACTATCTAGTAATGCAAAACGATACTGAGGATGTGTAAGCGCTAAAGGAAGGCCCGGCAAGCCGGCACCGGTACCAACATCTAAAATATTTGGGCCTTGCAAATACGGACTAATAGCAAGACTATCAATAATATGTTTGCTCAGCATCTGTAAAGGATCGCGAATGCTGGTTAAATTATGAATTTGATTCCATTTATGCAATAACAATACATATTCGACTAATTTTTTAGTGGTTAGTTCGTTAATATTGAAATGATTCTGGCTCAATTGCTTTAAAAGCTCGGTATGTAACTGTTTGAAGTCGACCATGTAGATTTTCCGTAGGCGGGTTTAAATAATTTTTATAAAAAATTTTCTAAACCGTAAACTAATTTTTTTAATGACATCACTTTTTTGCAAGCTAGTAATACGCCGGGCATATAGGCATTACGATCTATAGTTTCGTGAGAGATGATGAGATTTCCGCCGATATGACCAAATAGCACATCTTGTTTGGCAAGAAATCCTGGCAGACGTAATGCATGTATCGGGATCTGATTCTTAAGCGCGCCACGTGAACCGGTTAAGGTTTCATGAACTTTCTTGGAGCTTGGAGGTGTTTTTCTAGCAGCACTAATTAATTCGGCTGTTTTTATAGCGGTGGCTGAAGGTGCATCTAGTTTATTTTCATGATGTGTTTCAATAATTTCACATTCGGAAAAATAATGTGCTGCTTGTTCAACAAAACGCATCATTAACAAAACACCGATACAAAAATTGGGTGCTATGATCCCACCCAAGTTTTTTTCAGCGCAGAGGCGTTGCAATTCTTTAATTTGTTCTGGAAGTAAACCACTCGTACCAATAACAGGATGCACACCTGCTAATATGATGTTTTTGGTATTTTCAAAGACGACCACTGCATTGGTAAAATCTATGACAATATCGATATTGCTGGACAATAGTGCTTTTTTTAGTTCGTCGCTACTGTGAGTTTCTGCGACTAAATCGAATGTTGGATCCTGCTTAATTGTTTTAGCAGTGATTTGTCCCATGCGGCCAGCAGCACCGTTAACGAGAACGCGAATTGACACCGTAAATCCTCCTATTGTTGCAAGGGATGGGAGTGACTATACTCTATATTTTATGAAATTATCTAGTAAAGCAAATCTTTATCTTGTTTTAGCCACTTTGATGTGGGGAATTACTTTTCCGTTGACTCGCAATGCGTTGACTGAAGTCGATCCGTTTGTATTTGTGAGCTTACGTTTTGCTTTAGCTACGTTGGTTTTGTTGCCTAGTGTCTGGATTTTGTTCCACAACACCACCCGATCTATTTTGCGGGGCAGTCTAATCATTGGTGTTCTCAATGAAGGGGCTTATCTTTGTCAAACCATAGGTTTAGAAACCGTGCATTCTGCACGAGCGGCGTTTATTACCGGTGCCAGTGTTATTTTAGTCCCTTTTCTAGCGCCTTGGTTTAAATTAGAAAAACCGAGTCGCTTGGATTTATTGTGTTCGAGCATAGGATTTCTAGGGCTTTATGTTTTTATGGATATAAAACATCTTTATATCGCGCATGGAGATTTATGGGTATTTTTAGGAGCTATCTGCTTTTCTTTGCAAATTACGTATCTACAACGCATTAATCAATTGATCGGCGATTATCAATTATTAGCTTTTTATCAACTTCTGTTTACCGTGCCTTTTGTATTTCTATTTACTAAAGGTCATTCCTTTAGTGCTGCTTTGCAGCCACAAGCTTTAATTGGCATTGTGTTTTGTGCTGTATTTGCAACCAGTTTGGCGTACTATTTACAGAATAAGTATCAAAAATTTACCAGTGCCCCGAAAGCCGCGTTGATATTTGCCTTGGAGCCGGTATTTGCTAGTCTATTTGGCGGGTTGCTTAATCATGAAATGCTGGCAAAAACAACGATTGTTGGTGGCACATTATTGTTGTTAAGTTTAATTCTTCCAGCGGCAGTGAATTTGAAAAAAAAACCTGATCCTCTCATCAAATAATGGGTAATAAAATGAACGAATTAAAAACTACCTTTCTAAAAGATTATATTCCACCTAGCTTTTTGATTAATACGGTTGAATTAACTTTTAAGTTAGATGAAGATTCGACACAAGTTAATTCTCGTATGACGCTTATTCGTGATTCGTCACCAGAAAATAAAGATAAACCATTGATTTTACAGGGAGAGAATTGCGAATTAATTTTTGTTAAACTTGATGGCCGGCTTTTATCCACGAAAGAATATCAACTTAAGGATAATGAGTTAATTATTTTTCAAGTACCCGAAAAGTTTAGTCTCGAGATTGAAAATAGAATCAAGCCTAAAGAAAATACCGCATTAAGTGGACTGTATGTTTCGCGAGGAATTTTTTGTACTCAATGTGAGGCGGAAGGTTTTCGTCGTATCACTTATTTTTTAGATAGACCCGATGTGTTGGCGCGTTATACCACCACTATTGTTGCTGACAAATCAAAATACCCGATTTTATTATCCAATGGTAATAAAATCGCAGAACAAGATTTAACGAATAATCAACATTCTATTACTTGGGAAGATCCATTCAAAAAGCCCAGTTATTTATTTGCCTTGGTTGCAGGCGATTTAGAATACATTCAAGATGAATTTGTAACTCAATCGCAAAGAAAAATAAGCTTACAGATTTTTTCTGAAAAAGGTGAAAAAGATAAATGTTTTCATGCGATGGATTCTTTAAAAAAAGCCATGCGTTGGGATGAACAAGCCTATGGTCGTGAATATGATTTAGACATATTCATGATTGCGGTCATCGACGATTTCAATATGGGGGCCATGGAAAATAAAGGACTTAATATTTTTAATGCACAGACCATTTTAGCGGATCCGAATTCAGCAACTGACGCAGATTATAGTTATATTACTAAAGTAGTAGGGCATGAGTATTTTCATAATTGGACCGGTGATCGCATTACTTGTCGCGACTGGTTTCAATTGAGTCTTAAAGAAGGATTGACTGTTTTTCGTGAACAGGAATTTAGTGAATCTATTGGTAATCCTGCTACTGAGCGGATCAGTACAGTAAGACAATTAAGATCAATGCAGTTTGCAGAGGATGCAGGCCCTCTAGCTCATCCCGTGCAACCTGATTCTTATATTGAGATCAATAATTTTTATACCATGACAGTGTATGAAAAAGGCGCCGAAATCATTCGTATGATGAAGGTCTTAGTGGGGCCAGAATTATTTCGTAAAGGTATGGATGATTATTTTACGGATCATGATGGACAAGCCGTCACCATCGAAGATTTTGTTAAATCAATTGAGAAAGGAAGTGGTTACGATCTGCAACAATTTCGTCGCTGGTATAAGCAATCCGGAACGCCTGAATTACAGGTGGATTACCATTATTCAGTCGAAGAAAAAACCTTTGACTTGATACTTAAACAACATTGTCCTGTTACACCGGGACAACCGACTAAAAAACCTTTTTATATTCCTTTAGTGATGGCCTTATTAAATCCAGAGGGACAAGCTATTGATTTACAACTAGTCGGTGATGAAAAACCTATTGGGGCACAGTGCACATTAAAGCTTAGAGAATCTGAACATGTTTTTCAATTTGTTAATGTCCAAGTTAAACCGATTCCTTCTTTATTAAGAAATTTTTCTGCACCAGTAAAACTTAAAGTTAAATATTCTGACAAAGATCTTGCATTTTTAATGCAGTCAGATACGGATGGTTTTAATCGATGGGATGCTGCACAGGAATTAGCTAATCGAATTGTATTGCGTCGTATTCAATCCTCAGCTGCTATGGAAGATTCAGCAGTCAATCAACTGATTAAGGGATATAAAATTCTATTTGCTGATGATAGGCAGGATAGTAAGGATCTACTGGCAGAATTATTAAGTTTACCCAGTGAGACAGCTTTTGCAGAACAAATGCCTATTATTGATATCGATGGAATTCATGAAGAAAGAGAATGGTTGCGTTTTCAATGTGCTAAAAAATTAGAAAATAATTTTTTACATTGTTATCAAGTCTGCCATGATTTAAAACCTTATGCTTTTGATAAGCAGTCGGTGACGAATCGACGTTTAGCTAATATAAGTTTAACCTATTTAATGTTATTGCAAGACCCCAACGTGCATCATCTCTGTGTGGATCATTACAAAAAGGCTGATAACATAACCGATAGGATTGTGGCGTTAAGCGAAATAGTCAATCATAATTTGTCGCAAAGAGACCGTTTTTTAAAAGAGTTTTATGAAAAAAATTCAGCTAATTCTTTGCTGGTTTGTAAATGGTTAGCCATACAAGCGCGTGCTCCATTGCCAGATACCTTGCATCAGGTTAAAAAATTACTAAAACATCCAGCTTTTGATTGGAAGAACCCAAATAAAATTCGATCCTTAATTGGTGTTTTTTGTTCAGAAAATCGTAGTCAATTTCACGATCGTTCAGGTGCCGGTTATGTTTTTTTAAGTGAACAAATACAACATCTTGATCCTATCAATCCTCAAATAGCGGCGCGTTTAGTAAAACCTTTTACGCAATGGAAGCGTTTTGATGCCGATCGTCAAGCCTTGATGCGTGAGCAATTAGAAAAGCTCGTTAAAATACCAGGACTTTCTTCAGATGTGTATGAAATGGTAAGTAAGAGCTTGCTTTAAAATATTTTATATTCTGTTACTTGATCTTTCAAAGATCAAATGGTCTGTTTAGCTAAAAAGATACCTGCTAAAGCGATCAGCATACCGATCATTTGACTAAAACCTAGATATTCTGAAAAGAAATACCAACCTGCCATTGCCGCCACCATCGGTTGGATCAGCAACGCAGTTGATGAGAAGGTAACGGGTAAATAGGGTAAGGCATAAGCAATCAGTCCTTGTCCTAAAATATGCGCAAACAAAGCTAGAGCAAATAAAATGATCCAAGCCATTTCCGTGTGCGGAATAGCCAGCTCGCCGGATAGGCAAGTGACAATAAGTAAAGTGAGCATGCTGGCAAAAGTTGATATCGCCATACTTGAAAAAGCAGTAAATTTTTTACGCGCTCGATTCAGTACTAATAAATAACCGGCATAGAAAAAAGCGGTGATAAAGGCCAATCCATCACCCATACGGATATTTTTGTCCATATGCAGGCTAGGATGAATTAAGACGCCAATACCTAAAATGGCTAATAATAAACCAATGACTAATTTTTTTTGCGGTGGTTTGCGTAAAACGATCCATCCCCATAAAGCGATAATGATGGGTGAAAAGTTAGCAATTAAAGTCGAATTGGCGATAGTTGTATATTGAATAGAAAGATGCCATGTGGCTAGATCGCCGCCAAATAAAACACCAGAAAATAACAGCCAAAGATAATCTTTCAAAACTGGCGCATGCCTATCATCGGGACGTGTATAGCCTTGTCCTATGGAAAGCAAGGTTAAAATAGGAAACGCGATAGCTACCCGCCAAAATCCTGTTGCAATCGGACCTACTTCGCTTAATCGGACAAAAATAGGAGCAAAACCTATCGCTACCGCACCTATCACTAAATACAGTAGGGCAAGTTTACGTTTTTTCGTTGAACCAATTCTTTTTAAATGCTTGACCATTAATTAAGCTCCAATAAAAGAGGTCTTGTCTTATTTTTTTAAAGTTATCAACAGGAGTATAGGTTTCCAATTGTTTAATTAAAGCATAGTTTGTCTTGAGCGTACCGATAAGTTTTATATCAGCGCAATTTTTCACTAAGTTCTAAAAATATCGTCTATGATAGGTAAGTACACTTAAAAAATGCGTATATCTAAGTGAAAAATGGACAGATGTGATGTGGGTTTTTTATAGGAGCTGTTATCAATTTGCCATGATTGCCATAATGTTGGGTAGCCTCAGTGCTTGCCTAGTGGGGCCTGATTTTGAAACACCTCAATCCCCCAAGGTAAATTATTACACAAAACCTCCTTGGCCTTGTAGAACTTCCAGTGCGCCAGGGCATGGAGGAGCGTCACAACAGTTTATTCGGGCTAAATACATTTCCGCAGAATGGTGGCGTTTATTTCATTCACGTAAAATAAATAAACTAATATGCCAGGGTATTAACAATAGTCCCAATTTAAGAGCAGCTAAAGCTACTTTATTGGAAGCGCAGGAAAATCTAAGTGCGGGTATCGGTAACGGTTTGTTTCCCATTGTATCAGCGCAGTTATCAGGGCAGCGGGGCACCAGTTTCTCTAATACAAATAGCATTTCGACAGCAACTTCAACTTCAACATCGAGCTCGCTATCGAGCAGCAATAGTGTACCTACGGGTGTTTTCAATCTACTTAATGCGACTGTCAACGTATCTTATGTGCCTGATATTTTTGGAGGAGCGCGACGTCAAATAGAGGGATTGCAATCTCAAGTTGAATACCAATATTTCGAGCTGCGAGCGGCTTATCTGACCTTAACGGCCAATATTGTGACGACTGCAATTAATATTGCTTCGCTGCATAGGCAAATATGCGTAACCAAACAACTAATACGTGAACAAGCAGAGCAATTGGCAATCATAAAGAAACAATTTGATCTCGGTGCTGTTTCGAAAATTGAAGTGGTAGCACAGCAAACACAATTGGCGCAAACTCGAGCAACTTTACCCCCTTTGAAGAAAAGTTGGACACAAGCGCGCCATCTGCTGGCTATTTTAGTCGGTGCTTTTCCCAGTGAATGTGATGTTGTTCCATCTTTAGATTTAAACGAATTGCATTTACCGACTAAACTTCCATTAAGTGTGCCTTCGGCTTTAGTTCGGCAAAGACCTGATATTCGCGCTGCCGAAGCACTATGGGAGGTAGCAAATGCACAAGTGGGCGTTGCTACGGCTAATTTATATCCACAGTTTACGCTGAATGGTGCTTGGGGGAAGTCGAATTCGGTAGGTAGCCAAGTGTTTGGTTCGCAAAGCAGTTTATGGAATATAGCTGGGGCGTTATTTCAACCGTTATTTCAAGGTGGTGCTTTACTCGCTGAGCGTCGTGCGGCCTTTGCCGCTTATGATGCTGCTGCAGCACAATATCGAGAAGTTGTACTGCAGGGTTTTCAAAATGTAGCTGATACCTTACGAGCATTAGAAAATGATGCTCGAGAAATGCGCGCACAAAAACAGGCCGAATCAGCGGCTAATGCTAATCTATATCTAGTGAAACAACAATTTTCTTTAGGTGGTGTCAGTTATTTATCTTTATTAGATGCTCAACGACAGTACCAACAAACACGTATTGGCCTGATACAGGCAGAAGCCAGTCGATATGCGGATACAGCCGCTTTATTTCAAGCTTTAGGGGGTGGATGGTGGAACTCGAATTGTCAGTAGAGGATCACAATCGTGCATAGATTGAAAAAGCATTTAACTAGGCCAATGATCATCATGTTGATCAGTGTCAGCATGCTTTTTATTCTAGTTTTTGGTTATCAAGCCATTAAGCATCTTTTTATTCGGCACGCAATGCAAAAAAATACTGCACCTGTGGTCACGGTTTCGGCGATGCGCGTTGAATATTCATGGTGGCAACCTAAGATTTTGACTTATGGCAGTATGCGAGCGGTGAACGGAGTCTATGTCACCACGGAATTAGCCGGATTAGTGCGCACGGTTTATTTAAAACCTGGCTCGGAAGTTAAAGAAGGGGATGTATTAGTACAACTCAATGCTGATTCAGATGTGGCTTTACTGCATTCACTAGAAGCCCAAGAAAAATTAGCTGAAATTGTATACCGTCGCGATAGTGCGCAATTTGCTGTCAAAGCGATTTCTAAAGCGGTGCTTGATACGGATGAACAAAATCTAAAAAATTTAACTGCGCAAGTGGCACAACAAACAGCTATCGTCGCAAAAAAAACCTTAAAGGCACCCTTTAATGGCCGTTTAGGCGTAGCGACAGTGAACGTTGGACAATATCTTAATCCAGGCGATCAAGTCATCACTTTGCAAGCTTTAGATCCACTTTATGCCGATTTTTTTATTCCGCAGCAAAAGTTAGCGCAATTACAGATAGGATCTATAGTTAACATAAGAACAGATACTTATCCTGATAAAATCTTTACTGGAAAAGTGACAACTATCAATCCCATTGTGGATGTTAATACACGGAATGTGCAAATTGAAGCGACCATCGCTAATCCACAGTCTGAACTATATCCTGGTATGTTTGTTTCAGCCGAAGTACTCACTAGCCCAGTCAAGCAATTTTTAACTTTGCCACAGACCGCGATTAGTTTTAACCCTTATGGTGAGATAGCTTATATAGTGCAACAAAAAGGAAAAGATAAAAATGGAAAACCACAATTGAGCGTACTACAAACCTTCGTAACCACCGGTGAAAAACGCGGTGATCAAATTGCAATTTTAGAGGGTTTAAAAGCAGGTGAAATGGTTGTTACTAGCGGACAGCTCAAACTAAAAAATGGCAGTCATGTGGTGATTAATAATTCAGTAGTACCGAATAATAATCCTGCACCAGTAACTATTGATGAATAAACTAATGGATTAGTTTAGGGATAGCGGTTTTTTATGCGCTTTACGGATATTTTTATTCAGCGACCTGTGTTAGCCACCGTGATTAGTTTATTAATCTTGGTGCTAGGAATACGATCGTTAACTTTGTTGCAGGTTCGACAATATCCTTATACTGAAAATGCGGTGATCACCGTTTCTACGGTATATACTGGCGCAGATCCTGCTTTAATTGCAGGATTTATCACGACTCCATTAGAAAATTCTATTGCACAGGCGCAAGGAATTGATTATTTAACTTCAAGTTGTACACAAGGTAGTAGTTCTATACAAGCTAATTTGTTACTGAATTACGATCCGAATAAAGCATTAACCGAAATTAATACTAAAGTAAATGCTGTTATCAATCAGTTGCCTAAGCAATCTCAACAACCGACATTAAATATAGCGATTGGTGAAACAATCGACTCCATGTATATCGGGTTTTATAGCCCTAAGTTAGCCAGTAATCAAATTACGGATTATTTGATTCGAGTGGTACAACCGAAATTACAAGCTGTAAGTGGTGTTCAGCAAGCTGAAATTGTTGGTCAACATTCATTTTCACTTCGTGCTTGGCTAGATCCGGCTAAATTAGCTTCTTATGGTTTAGGTGCCGATGATGTGGCGAATGCCTTAGCTAATAATGATTTTATCGCGGCGGTTGGACGGACCAAGGGCGATATGGTGACAGTTGATTTAACCGTAAACACCGGTTTAAACAACGTAGAACAATTTCAAAACTTAATTGTCAAAGCGCAAAATGGCGCGATAATACGTTTGAAAGATGTCGCTAAAGTGACTTTAGGCTCACAAAGTTATAACACTTCGGTAAAGTTTGATAATAAACCCGCTGTTTATATCGGCATTAAAGTTGCGCCGACCGCTAACGTGCTTTCTGTTATAAAAAATGTAAGAAAAGCTATGCCGGATATTACCGCACAGTTGCCACAGGGTTTAAATGGAAAAATTGTTTATGATGAAAGTCGTTATATAAATAGTTCTATCCATGAAGTGATGACCAGTTTGATAGAAGCCTTAGTGATTGTTACGTTGGTTATCTTTTTATTTTTAGGATCCATTCGTTCAGTGATTATACCCGTTATTGCTATGCCTCTATCCTTAATAGGGGCATTTTTTATTATGCTTTTGTTGGGCTATACGATAAATTTACTCACCTTGTTAGCCTTAGTATTGGCCATAGGCTTAGTCGTCGATGACGCGATTATTATTGTAGAAAATATTTATCGGCATATAGAATCGGGCCAATCACCTTTTGAAGCGGCTATCAAAGGTGCAAGAGAGTTGGCTATTCCTATCATTTCGATATCGGTAGTTTTAATTGCAGTTTATGTGCCGATAGGTTTCATGGGTGGATTAACCGGCGCGTTGTTTACTGAATTTGCTTTTACTTTAGCGGGGGCGGTTGGGATTTCTGCCATTATTGCTTTAACACTCTCTCCCATGATGTGTTCGCTTTCTTTAAAGCCCAGTGTTAAAGGTCAACATAAGGGTTTTGTGAGCTTTATTGATGCTAAATTTGATAAATTACGTGAATTTTATGAACGCCTTTTACATGGTTCATTAACTAATGTATCTGTAACCATTGTTTTTGCATTAATTATTTTAAGCAGTATTTATTTTTTATATGCAACTTCTAAGAATGAATTAGCACCTCAAGAAGATCAAGGGCTTATTATCAGCTTATTAACTGCAGCACCTAATGCGACCTTGCAACAAACACAATTATATTCCAATCAGGTGTTCAAAATTTTTGAAACTTATCCTGAAACCGATCATGTTTTTCAATTAGACGGTGTTAATGGACTAAATACCAGTATTGGAGGAATGGTCTTTAAACCATGGAATGAACGCAAGCGCACTACCAATCAATTACAACCGCAGATACAACATTTATTTAATGGGATAGCGGGAGCACGCGTGGCCGCGTTTCAAAAACCTTCTTTACCTGGGGGAGGAAGTGGATTACCGGTACAGTTTGTCATTACCACTACGGATGATTATGTTAAATTGAATGATGTTTCCCAAGCACTGTTAGACGAAGCACGAAAAAGCGGCTTATTTGTTTATTTAGACACCGATCTTAAATTAGATAAACCGCAGGTAGCTGTACAGCTTGATCGAGATAAGGCTTCACAACTTGGTTTAACGATGGCCGATGTGGGTGATTTATTAGCCTCTGCGATGAGTGAAAATTATATTAATTATTTTAATTTTGATGGTCGTTCTTATCAAGTTATCCCGCAAGTGATGCGAGGGTCGCGTTTGAATGCTGATCAATTACTTAATTTTTATTTAAAAATTCCCAATGGTTCAGTGATTCCTTTATCGACGATTGCGCGATTAAAAACTATTGTGGTGCCAGAATCGATTAACCATTTTCAACAGCTTAATTCAGCGACTATTTCAGCGGTTCCTTTTCCTGGTGTCACTATGGGCGATGCGCTGCAAGGTTTGCAAAATATAGCTAAAAAAATGTTTCCAGACAATTATAATATGGATTATGCAGCACAATCGCGCCAGTATCAGCAAGAAAGTAGCGCCTTAATTTTAACCTTTTTCTTAGCGTTAATTATTATTTTTCTTTGTTTGGCAGCGCAATTCGAAAGTTTTCGTGATCCATTAATTATTTTAATCAGTGTGCCAATGTCAATATGTGGTGCACTTATTTTCATAAGTTTAGGTGTCGGCGGAGCGAGTTTAAATATTTATACTGAAGTAGGTTTGGTGACATTAATAGGTCTGATTAGTAAACATGGAATTTTGATTGTGCAATTTGCTAATGATTTACAACAAGAAGGAAATAAAAAACGTGAAGCCATACAGATGGCTGCCGGCATTCGGCTTAGACCTATCTTAATGACAACCGCTTCGATGGTCTTAGGTGTTATTCCGTTAATTTTAGCATCGGGAGCCGGCGCTATTAGCCGTTTTAATATCGGGTTAGTGATTGCTTCTGGTATTTCTATTGGCACGTTATTTACTTTATTTGTCGTGCCCGCCATGTATTTACTGTTGGCTCAGGATCATCAAGCACATACGGCAAGTGATATGCCGGGTGAACCGGTATTGAATGGATAAGTCCATTTATTTGAGATATTTAATAAGAGTTGTTAAGCTTTAGCAACGTGTGAATCTTTTATAGGGATATAGATATGAGACTCAAGCTAGTTATTTTCTCCTTGTTAGCTTTAGGAATCAGTTGTCCTGCATTAGCAGCAGGTATCTATGTCATCGATAGTGCCTATGAACAAGAAGTTATGCGTGCTCAAGTCAATGAGGCGGATTGGTTATTGGGTAGAAATCAACCCGGTGGTTTTGATCAGCCTTGTGGTTGGGTCTGTCGAATAAATGTGAGTGGTTGGATGAATACCGATGCTTATATCACTAATACACCCCCAGTTTTTTCGGTTACCAATCCTCTTTTTAATTACCCATTTTTGAATCTTCCCCTTCAAGCGTTTCCTGCTCGTATGGCTACAAATGGTAGGGCCAGTGATCTCCTATTGAATAATGCCAATTTGTTTGTAGATACGCGAGTTAATAATTGGATGAAGGCAAATATGTCATTTGTTTACACTTCATTATCCAGTGTAGCAGGTGCACAAGGTGTTTATGAAATACCCAATTCCTTCTTCATCTATCGACCGATAAGCAGAGCTAATCTTGATACGGCCTATGCGACGCTGCAACACTTTAATGTTTCACCCGTCTATTTACGTGTAGGTAAAGAATATGTCCCCTTTGGAAACTATGATCCTTATAGCTTTGTCAGCAGTGAAAATCCTACTCAATTGTTAAGTGAAATAAATGCAACCACCGCTCAGTTTGGTTTTACCATGCCTAGTGGACTATATGGGTCCGTTTATACTTTTGCAGGTCAACCGCGGTTGGCGGATGGAGGTTCGACACGTCGTATCCAAAATGGCGGTGTCAATTTAGGCTATACCTACAGTGATTGTATAAGTCGCTTTAATATAGATGGTGGATATATAGGTAGTATTACCGATACAAATTTTTTATCCTCTTATTATACAAATACTAATGTAGAGTTTGCAGTTAATAATGTTCCTGGTTTACCTGATCAAAAAGCACCAGCTTATAATGTTAGTGCGGAATTTCAATGGGGACCTTTAGATTTTAATGGCCATTATATTGCCACGACACGAAACTTTAGAAAACCATTATTTTTAGCTTTTCCTGTTCCATTAACACCAGACCTGATATCTGCCCTTACGTTTAAAAAGCCAAAGTTATGGGGTTTCGAATTAGGTTTGACTTTTCCAGCTATCGCAAAACAAACCAGACTGGCGATAGGTTATCAAGCAACCAAACACTTAGCAGGAATTTTACCTAGTCGACGTATTTACGTAGATTATCTCATGAATATAAGCCAGTGGTTTGATGTGGGTGTTGCGATATTCCAAAACAAAGATTACAGTCTTGCGGAAGAACAACTGCTTCTTATAGGTGGCGGCCTGGCTGCAATGGGTGGTAAAGGCAACAAATCCACCGTAGGTCAGATACGCGCAAGTATTAAATTTGCTTAATCGAATAAACTTTTTTAAAGCTAAGAAACTTAAAAAAATCTATGTTGTTGAGGTTTAGCTTGAGGATTAAGATAGCTAGAGACCGCTCTACGTCGTTGCCAATTTTTCATATAAATATTGGCTAATTGGGCATCGTGAATAATTAATAAATTTTCTGCATTTTTGTTTTGCGCTGCCTTAGTAAAATTAAATGATCCGGTAATCACTTCTTTTTCATCAATAATCATGATTTTATTGTGTGCAATAGCGGGTTTGTAATCTATCCAACAAGGAATATGTTGGTTGACCAAAAAACGCGAAGCACTATACCTTTGTGTTTTTTGACTTTTATCCAGTATTACATTAACCATTACGCCGCGTTTTTTTGCGGCAACTAAATGAGCAGCGATGGGCGCAGATGTAAAGCTATACGCTTGCACAAAAATGGATTTTTTTGCGGCATCGATGACATCAGTAATTTCTTCAGTACAATTTTGACCTGGCGTAAAACAAACTTGAATAGTTGGGCAACTATTGGATCTGCTAATCGCTAAACTCACGGTGATAGGACAAATACTGAATAAGAACAAAACATATAATAATTTTTTTAACATAAGTATCTATCTGCTATTTAATATTGTTATTTAAAATTTATTGTTGTCGAGTAAGCAAAATTAATTGAGTCAATTTAATAAGGTCTCTAGCAAAGGTGCAAGTTCTTTTTTTTGTATACTGCAACGTAAGCGTCTTACCCTTAAGATAGCGTTTAAATCGGCGAGTGCATTAGAGAAGTTTTCATTTACGATTAAATAATCATATTCATCATAATGTGTTAATTCAGCTTTTGCATCGGCCATGCGCTTTTTGATGACGTCTTTTTTATCCTGTGCTCTAAGATGTAGTCTTTTTTCTAATACCTCCCAGGAAGGAGGGATGATAAATATTCCTATTGATTCGGGCATTTTTTTTCTAATTTGCTGTGCACCTTGCCAGTCAATTTCAAGAATGATATCGATACCGGCCTCAATTTTTTTTGTCACCCAATCGAGTGAAGTGCCATAATAATGGCCAAAAACAATGGCATGTTCTAGCAAAGATTTTTTTTGAGTATGCTGTTTAAATTCTGCTTGATCAATAAAGTGATAATCTACACCTTCTTTTTCACCTGGTCGCGGTGGTCGTGTGGTATAGGAAATAGAAACTTCTAAGTTAGATACGGACTCTAACAATGCGTTAACGAGACTAGTTTTTCCACCACCTGAAGGTGCTGATATAATATAAAGTGTTCCGGGTATGTTCATAATTTACTCGATATTTTGCACTTGTTCGCGCATTTCTTCTATCAAAACCTTGACGTTAACGGCTGACAAGGTCAGCTCGGCATTGAGTGATTTAGAAGCTAAAGTATTTGCTTCACGATTCAATTCTTGTAATAAAAAATCAAGTTGTTTGCCTTGAGCTTGGTTTTTTATCAATAAATTCTTAAATTCATGAAGATGGATCTGTAAACGATCCAGCTCTTCTGCGACATCTGTCTTCTGGGCAAATAAGAGCATTTCCTGTTCTAAACGGTTAGGGTCTAAACTGGTTTTAATTTCATGTAAGCGAGCCAGAAGCTTTTCGCGTTGCAGATTTAAAATATGCGGTAATTGAACCTGGATATGCTGAAGGAGATCCGCAAGTTTTAGTAAACGTAGATTTAATAATTCAAAAATAGCTTTACCTTCAGTACTACGTACCTGACAAAAATCTTCTAAAGTCTCAGAAAATAAAGTCATTAATTCAGGCTGAATTAGCTCAACACTTAATTCCGGAAACTTGAGTAATTGCGGCCAACGCAATAGTTCTCCTGGATTTAAAGGGGGGGTGCTATGGGCAAGATCGCCAATTTTCTTATAAGCGCTGATAAGCGATAGTGTTAATTCTTCATCGATCTCAATCGGCATCGCTTTATTGAGATAGGATTTATAACGTAACTTTGCTTCTACTCTGCCGCGCTGTAAGCGTGCTTGTAGTTGTTTTCGGATCAAAGGTTCTAAATGGCTGAAGGTATCAGGTAAAGAAAGGACAATTTCTAAGTATCGATGGTTGACACTACGAACTTCCCATGCGGCTTGACCCCATTCGGCTTGTTTTTCTTTTCTGGCAAAAGCCGTCATGCTATTGGTCATGGTAATTTTCAGGTTAAAAAGTATAATGCATGTTTTTACAGGCTCTATTTTAATCACTCTGCAAATAAAATCTAGTTTTATAAAAGGAAAGTAACCATGCGTGCGACACAACGTGTTAATGATGAGCTTCGCGTAATCAACATGACTCGTTCTTATACGCAATATGCGGAAGGTTCGGTGCTAATAGCATTTGGCAATACCAAAGTACTTTGTACGGCAAGTGTAGTACCTGGCGTGCCAAAATTTTTAAAGGGTTCAGGTCAAGGTTGGATTACTGCGGAATATGGTATGTTACCTCGAGCAACACATACTCGTTCCGAACGAGAGGCGACTAGAGGCAAGCAAACCGGTCGAAGTTTAGAAATTCAACGCTTAATTGGACGTGTTTTACGTGTGAGCGTGGATCTGAAACAATTAGGTGAAAATACAATTTTTTTAGACTGCGACGTGATTCAAGCCGATGGTGGAACTCGAACCGCAGCCATCACTGGTGTGAGTGTTGCATTGAGAGATGCCTTAAACGTAATGATGCAAAAAGGTGAATTGACACAAGATCCCATGCGTTATCTTGTCGCTGCGGTGTCAGTGGGCATCTATCAAAAACAAGTGCTCTTGGATTTAGATTATGCAGAGGATTCTCAAGCTGAAACGGATATGAATGTGGTGATGACCGAACAAGGCGGTATATTGGAAGTGCAAGCCACGGCAGAAAAAAATGCTTTTTCTAAACAGCAACTGGAACAAATGTTAACTGTAGCAGAGAAAGGAATCAATCAGTTGTTCGAAAAACAACGAGAAGTTTTAGCGATTAACTGAAGCTAAAAAACCTAAATAAATGCAAATTAAAAATTTATTTTTATGATGGTTATTTTTGCCATTTAAGTTTCTATTAAAATTCTCCGGTGCTTAATAAATAAGCAATCTGTATAAAGTTAAATCAAATTCACTAAATTATGCTTAGTATTTGTTTTATCCCATTAAAAAATATTCTAAGAATAAATTTCTGAATAATTGCTAAACTAGTACTATCAATTTGGTTCATAATTTTAAAGATCTATAGAATTTACAAGGATTCAAAATTGTTAAAGCGTGATATTTCTACGGCTAATATATTAATAGCCGCAGCCGGAGGTATGATAGGTTCTGCATGGCTATTTACGCCTTTTATAGGTGCGCAGATGGCTGGACCGAATGCGCTCATCAGTTGGATGATTGCAGCATTTTTCATGTTATTCATAGCCCTACCGTTATGCGAACTGGGGACTTTGCTGCCGATTTCTGGCGGGTTATCGAATTATCCGACTTATACACATGGCAGAGAAGTTGGATTTTTATTTTCTTGGATCACATGGCTCGCCTATGTGGTGATGACGCCGATAGAAATCCAGGCCATTTTGCAATATAGCAGTCATTTTTTTCCTATGTTGTTAATTAAAGAGGCCACCTATTTTAAATTATCACACATAGGTTATCTGTTAGCGGTCGTAATCATGTTTTTTATTGTGGTGTTGAATAGTTATGGCATTAAATTCTTAGCAGAGTGTAATAAGTACGCGAGCATAGTTAAATTTCTTTTACCATCGATTGCCATTATTGCTTTAATCCATACTTCGCCGACTCTACAAAACATCACGCTTGATTTAGCTAACAAAGGCAGTTGGATAAACATATTTTCAGCTTTATCCGCAGGTGGTATAGCCTTTGCGTTTACCGGTTTTCAAAATGGCTTGATGTTAGCAGGTGAAGTGAAAAACCCACAAAAAAGCATTCCTGTTGCCATTTTAGGTGCTGTATTAGTGGGTTTTATTTTGTATTTTATGTTGCAACTTAGTTTTTTAATGGCGGTACCCAAAGCTTATCTACAACAAGGCTGGCAGCATCTTAGTTTTCCGGGGGATAGTGGTCCGTTGGTCGGTTTAAGTTTGTTGTTAGGTCTTAGTGTAGTGGCGGTATTATTGCTATTTGACGCAGCATTTTCTCCTTTAGGCACAACCTTAGTTTATACTGCTGCCACCTCGCGAATTTTATATGGTATGGCATTGAATAAACATTTGCCGCCATTTTTTTTAAAACTCAATCGTTATCAAATTCCGTACGTCACGCTTTACGCTAATTTTTTAGTAGGAATTTGTGCTTTTTTGCCGTTTCCAGGTTGGCAAAAAATGGTGGCGTTTTTATCTTCAGCAAGCATACTTTCGTACGGGATAGGGCCGATTTGTTTATTAGCATTACGTAAAATGCAACCTGAGCAACATCGCCCATTCAGATTGTCAGCGAGTTTAATTATTTGTCATATTGCATTTTATGTGGCTAATTTAATGCTTTATTGGTGCGGTTTTTCAGTGATATGGAAGCTTTATGTCGCCATTTTAGTGGGTTTTGTCATTTATCTTTGTTATCACAAGCGTCGATTTTGGGTTAACAACTTTAGTTTATATTGGTTTTTTTCTTATCTATCTATTTTATTATTACTTTCTTATTTGGGTCCCTTCGGGGGCATCGCACGTTTAAAATTCCCATTTGGCATGCTAGTGATATTTCCTTTTAGTGTATTGATGCTTTATATATCACAATATTGCTTAGTCAGAGATCAAGATGAAGAAGAATCGTTTGCATTGATGAATAAACAATTACAAGATTTATAAACTTAAGCTTCGCCGATAACACGCACTTCATGCACTAATCGAATATGAAACTCATGGAACACACACTCTGCAATTTTTTCAATTAAGGCTTCAATGTCAGTAGCACTGGCATGACCATTATTAATAATAAAATTAGCATGCTTGTTTGAGACTGTGGCATCGCCTATGGTTAAGCCTTTAAGTCCACACGCCTCGATCAAACGTGCGGCATAATCACCAGGAGGATTGCGAAACACTGAACCGCAATTCGGCTCATTAGTAGGTTGGGTGTCTGCGCGATATTTAAGTAAATCACGAATCTTGGTTAAGGCTTTTTCTTTATTTCCGGGTGTTAATTGAAACTCTGCAGCCAAAAAATATTCATCGGGGAATACACTGACACTACGGTAAGCAATGTTATATTCGCTAGGATAACGAATTTTTTTTTCGCCATGCCGATTTACGGTAAGGACCGACTTAACTATATTCCAAGTTTCGCTACCATCACATCCGGCATTCATGACTAAAGCCCCACCAATGGTCCCGGGAATACCTGCTAAAAATTCAGCACCGATTAAATTTTTTCTCGCCGAAAGTCGAGCGAAGGCTGGTGAAGCAACACCTGCTTCAGCATAAAGCGTGACAGGGTCGATACTTTTTAGTTTGTTAAGTGTGCCCTGTGTGATCACTACTGTTCCTTTTATACCGCCATCTCGAATCAGTGTATTGCTTCCCAAACCCAAAAAAATCAAGGGTTCTTGTGGAGGTAACTGCGTAATAAAATGAATCAAATCATTGATATCGGCAGGTTTATACAGACGATCTACCTTGCCACCTACTTGCCACGAAGAATATTCAGACAGTGTCGCGTTTTCTAGAAGTTGACCACGTAAATTTTGCATAAATTATTCGCTTTCAATTGAGAGCGCTAGACTCTGTGCAATACTGCCGATATCTCCCGCACCTTGTAATAGCAGTACATCACCGTCTTGTAAAACCTCATGTAAGGTTTCGCTGAGATTTGCTTTATCTTCAACATGAATAGGACTGGATTGATTATTTAAACGTATCGATTTTAATAAAGCTGCGCTGTCAGCGCCAGGTATCGGTGTTTCCCCAGCGGAGTAAACATTTAATAATAACAATCGATCGACTTCAGACAAAATTTCTACAAAATCTGCAAAGAGATCGCGGGTTCGTGTGTAACGATGAGGTTGATAAGTCATGACTAAACGTCGGTTAGGCCATGCACTACGAATGGCCTTTAAAGTCGCGGCAATCTCACGTGGATGATGACCATAATCGTCAATTAACAAAGCATGTCCTTGTTTACATTTTAGTTTTCCTAATATTTGAAAACGTCGATCGACACCACTGAAATGGGCTAAAGCGCTGCTTATTACGTCATCTTTAATCCCAAGTTCTGAGGCGACTGCAATAGCGGCGAGTGAATTTAACGCATTATGTTCGCCGGGGAGGTTTAAAGTTATATCTAATGGTTCTTTTTTCGGCCGAGTAACGGTAAAGTAATTTTTAATGCCCTTTTGCTGAAAAGAGGTGATGCGAATATCCGCATCCTCACTAAATCCATAGGTGATAATAGGGCGCATAATATCAGGTAAGATTGATCGGACAAAAGGATCATCACAGCACATAATGGCCAAACCATAAAAAGGTAAATGCCATAAAAATTCCAAAAAGCTTTTCTTTAGTTGCTGAAAATTACCATCATAAGTTTCCATATGATCCATATCGATATTAGTCACAATAGCAATCATGGGTTTTAAATAGAGGAAAGAAGCATCGCTTTCATCCGCTTCAGCGACCAAATAGCGACCGGCGCCTAGACGCGCATGCGTACTGGTGCTATTCAATTTACCGCCAATAACAAACGTTGGATCCAGCCCGCCTTCGCCTAATAAACTAGCGACTAAACTCGTTGTGGTGGTTTTTCCGTGTGTTCCTGCAACGGCAATACTATAACGAAAGCGCATTAATTCAGCGAGCATCAAGGCCCTTGGAACGACGGGTATGAGTGCGTTACGTGCGGCCACGATTTCAACATTGTCGGGGGATACTGCACTAGAATAAACAATCACATCGGCATCATGTATATTTTTTTCATGATGGCCAAGCTGAATCTTTGTACCTAATTTTCTTAGATGTTGAGTCATGGCATTTTCGTGAAGATCAGATCCGGAAATCACATATCCTTCATTTAATAGAATTTCAGCAATCCCGCCCATGCCAGCACCACCTATTCCGACGAAATGTAGATGTCGAATACGTCCCATTTGATGATCGACAAAGGGGATTTTCATGACTAAAAACCTATATAATATGATAAAGAGGCGCATTGTTGCACTATTAGACCAGTATCTTCAACTTTGTTTCACTCATGTTAGATAGCAGTTTTTCGGTAAAGGGTATAAGAAGCCTAGTTGAAGTGTCGCTATTGATCTACTTTAAAAGCCAAATTGGATTAAGCGATATTCATAATCGATACGTAACAATAAAGCCAGCATGATGCAGGTCATGAGTAAACTGCTGCCTCCATAGCTCATCAGTGGTAGTGTTAAGCCTTTGGTTGGTAATACGCCGGTATTGACACCAATATTAATCATGACTTGCAAAGCAATGTTTAAGCCAATCCCATACGCAAGATAAGCCGAGAAACGCTGGCCAATATTAAAACAGCGGTAACCTATATATAATGCCCGCCAGACTAATAGTGAGAATAATAGGATCATAAATAATCCGCCGATTAAGCCTAGTTCTTCAGTAAGAACAGCAAACAAAAAGTCTGTGTGCGCTTCAGGAAGATAAAATAACTTTTGTATACTTTCTCCCAGTCCAACACCAACCCAACCTCCGCGGCCAAAAGCAATTAATGATTGAGTTAATTGATAGCCGGAATCAAATTGGTTAGCCCAAGGATTAAGGAAAGTCGTTAGACGTGCTAAACGATAGGGTGAGCTAATCGCTAAGGTGCCTAAAACGATCGCTACGCCCGTTAACAGGATAATAAATTGCCAAATTCGTACGCCGGCTAAAAATAACATTCCTAGACTCGTGACTAATATCACTGTAGCCGCTCCAAAATCGGGTTCGCGTAACAGTAAAAAAGTGATGACAGCCAGAACCATTAACGGTTTTAGGAAGCCACGTATTTGATTTTGTACCTGTTTCTCTTGGCGTAATAGATAACCTGCCAGATAAACAATCATAGTTAATTTGACGAATTCAGAAACTTGTAATCCAAAGGGGCCAAAACCTAACCAGCGCATACTTCCGTTAACTTGTCTGCCAATACCTGGCAATAAAACTAAAAAAAGTAAACCAATACTCAGTACCAACAATGCAAGACTCACTTGTTGCCAGTAAGAAGTTTTTATTTGTACAACAATAATTCCTGCTGAGATTCCTAAGACTAAGTAAAAAAGTTGATGGAAAAAAAAATGAAAAGGCTGACCGTATTGATGTTCAGAAATTACAATAGAGGTTGAAGCAACCATCAATAGGCCAAAAGCAAGTAAAGTAGCAATAACGATAAGTAACCAACGATCATACAAAACGATGGATGTAACATCGGGATTGCTGGTTTTAGACATATCAGTGGATTCCTCGAGCTAAATCGATAAAAATATCACCACGCTCTTCATAATTTTTAAACATGTCCATACTGGCACAGGCTGGAGATAGAAGTACAATATCCCCTTGGGTAGCGGTTTGATGGGCTAAATTTACCGCCTGCGCCAAATCAGCAGACAGTTCGATATCCGTACTTTTTGCTAAGGTATTTTTTAATAAAGGAGCATCACGGCCAATTAAAATCATTTTTTTAACATATTGTTTTATTGGATCATGTAGTAATGAAAAATCTGCGCCTTTAGCTAAGCCGCCCGCAATCAAAACGATTTTACCTGAAATGGCTGGACCTAATCCATTTAATGCAGCCAGCGTTGCTCCAACATTGGTCGCTTTAGAATCATTATACCAAGTCACGCCTGCATGTTCTTTCACCCATTGGCAGCGATGAGGCAAACCTTTAAATTGACAAAGCGTGGTTAACATTGCGGGGGTTGATAACCCAATCGCTTGTCCTATCGTTAAAGCAGCTAAGGCATTGGCCCAATTGTGTCGACCTTTAATAAGCATTTTTTCAACAGGCAGTAAAATTTGATTACCTTTTGCAAGATGAGTTTTTTGATTGACGACTTGCAAACCAAATTCTTTTGCATCGGGTTTTAGTGGTTCTAAACCGAAACTGATTATTTTTTTTGCTTTAAAGTTAGGATAAGTATTTAAATCTTCTCGATTCCATAAAGCAATTTCACATTCCTGGTAAATACGTTGCTTAGCTTGTATATAAGCGGCTAAGGTTTTATGCCGGTCTAAATGATCGGGGCTAATGTTAAGTATGCTCGCTAATTTAGGGCGTAAATGGTAAGTCGTTTCTAATTGAAAGCTTGAAATTTCTAACACATAAAAATCTGGTATGGGTCCATCGAGTAAATCTAATGCCGGTTTACCGATATTTCCTCCCACTGCAACCTTTAGTTTTGCCTTATCGATCATATCCCCCACTAAGCTGGTAACTGTACCTTTAGCATTACTACCAGTAATCGCAATGATAGGTGCATGAGAGTGCTGGGCAAATAGTTCAATATCGCCTATGGGCTTAAGTTTATATTGCTTAATCGCCGTACTGATGTTTTCTTCGTTTAGATCGACGCCAGGACTGACAATTAATTGCTTACAATCTTGGAAATGGTTCGGATCAAAAGATCCTAAGTGGTAGGTAGCGTGCGGAAATTCTTTTTGAAATTCTGATAATTTTGGTGGATTTAAACGACTATCCAGGAATGTGAAAGGCAATTTCAATCGAGTAAAATAACGCGCACAGGAAAGCCCAGTTTCACCTAAGCCAACGATCAAGCGTGAATGCATAGGATTAGAGTGTGGCATCAATAACTCCGCCTCCTAGACAAGTCTGTTGTTGATAAAAAACCACCGATTGACCCGGTGTGATCGCGCGCTGCGGTATTTCAAATTCTACTTGGTATTTATTATCGCTAGAAGGTTTGATTAAGCAAGGGGTCTCGGTTTGTCGGAAACGTGTTTTTGCAGTGCAATATAACGGCTTTGTGGGAGGGCAATCATTGATCCAATGCAACTGCGTGCAAACTAGAGCCGAAGCAAACAGCTTAGGATGGTTGTGTCCCTGTACCACTATTAATGTATTTCGCATAAGCTGTTTATCAGCAACATACCAAGGCGATGCGGATTTTTCTTTTCGACCACCAATACCCAATCCTTGCCGTTGACCTATAGTATAAAACATTAGGCCATCATGCTGCCCAAGTATTTCGCCTGCCAATGATTCTATGTTGCCAGGTTGTGCGGGTAAGTAGGTTTGTAAAAATTTTTTAAATTTACGTTCGCCAATAAAACAGATACCGGTACTATCTTTTTTGGTCGCATTAACAAATCCCGCTGATTTAGCGATTTGGCGTACTTCCGGTTTGGTAAGTTTAGCCAATGGAAATAAGGTTTTGGCTAAGGGTTCTTGACCTAAAGTATATAAAAAATAAGTTTGGTCTTTATTTTGGTCGGTACACTTAAGTAATTGATAGGTATTATCTATATAGGATTTTCCTGCATAATGGCCGGTAGCAATAAAATCGGCACCGCATTGAAGGGCATAATCAAGAAAAGTTTTAAATTTAATTTCCCTATTACACAGGATATCCGGGTTGGGCGTGCGGCCTAATTGATATTCTGCTAAAAAATGCGTGAATACACGACTCCAATATTCTGCCGCAAAATTAATCGTATGCAGTGGAATCTTCAACTTATCACAGACAGCTTGTGCATCGGCAATGTCGGTTGTGGCTGAGCAATAATCTTCAGTATCATCTTCTTCCCAGTTTTTCATAAACAGCCCTTCGACTTGATAACCCTGCTCTTTAAGCAATAAAGCAGTTACTGAGGAATCTACACCCCCCGATAGGCCGACCATAACACGTTGTTTTTTCATTGGTTTTTTTCTACATCTGGATGCACAGGTCTTATTATAGTGGAGAAGCGAGCTTAATTTACCTTCATATAGCCCAATTTTCTAGTTGTTTAGTAAACTATCGAAGAAATAAATTATTGGCTAACTAAGTTCTTATAGTCCTGTTTGATGCTTGCCTCATCATGCGGAGGTGAAAAAATGGCGGCTAATTTACCTTCTGGATTGATTAAATATAAAGTCCCGCTATGGTCAATCTGATAGTTATTTTCTGAAGATTTAGTTTGCTGGGCTTGAATATACACGACTCCCATTTGTTTGCTCAATTGTTGGATTCCCGCTAGCGGCCCAGTAATACCAATAAAACTAGGGTTAAACGCTTTAACATAAGCCCCCACAACTTTTGGCGTGTCTCGTCGAGGATCGAGTGTAACAAAGATCACTTGCGGGAGAGGAAGTTTTTCGTCTTTTAATTCCGTATAAAGTTGCGTCAACATAGCCATCGTCAGTGGGCAAATGCTTTGACAATGAGTAAAGCCAAAGAATAGTAAGCTGAAATGGCCTTCTAAATCATGATTAGTAAATGGTTTGCCTAGGCCATTAACCAAATGAAACTCGGGTATTGATTGTGGTTGGTCGATGTTAGTGCCTGCAATGGGTGGCGTTACAATACGAGTTTTTGTCGAGTGCCATAGATTGACACCTATACCTAAGCCTAAAGCGAGTATGGCAAAAATGATAAAGGCTAAGAATCGTTTATTAGAGACAGGGCAGGTCATTAAATATTCCTCATTAAAGAATGGTCCATGAACAAACAAGCAAACAACATAAGTAAATAAAAATTCGAATAATGAAAGGTTTTTATCGCTGTTGCGGGTTTAGTTTGCTTTAATAAATCTGCCGCAGCAACTATAAATCCCGCATTTAACAGTAAAGCCGCAATCAAATAAAAAAAACCACTCATACCTATGCTGAAAGGTAACAAACTAATTCCACTTAAAAGCAGCGTATAAAGAAAAATTTGTTGTTTGGTATAAGCGATACCGTGCGTCACTGGCAACATAGGGAGGTTGCTTTTGGCATAGTCAGTATGTCTAGCAATCGCTAATGACCAGAAGTGCGGCGGCGTCCAAATAAAAATAATTAAAACCAGAATCAAACCACCGGGATCAATATTTCCTGTGACAGCAGTCCAGCCCAACAATGGTGGTGTTGCGCCCGCTAAGCCGCCGATGACAATGTTTTGTGTGGTATGTTTTTTTAAATATAAAGTATAAATAAATGCATAGGCAATCAAGCTTAAAAAACTTAAAAAACAAGTTAATAAATTACTTGATAGTCTAACTATAACTAAACCTAATAAACTGGCGCTTATCGAAAATAATAACACGTGTGTTGTCGAAATTTTCCCACGTGGTAAAGGACGTCTTTCGGTGCGCGCCATTAGGCTATCCAAATGATGTTCTAATAAATGATTTAGCGCGCCTGCGGAACTGGCTATCAAACCAATGCCTAATAATGTAAACAAGCTTAATCGCCCAGAAACCGGCGTTGAAGTAGCGAGCGACATACCCACCCAAACGGTAATTAACATTAAACTAGTGACACGCCATTTTCCTAATTCTAAATAAATTCCAACCTTACTAACTAAGACGGTAGCAAAATTCTTTAGCATGTTTTCCTTATGTTTTTCAACATATCCTTTATTAAGTAAAAAAATTATACGAGAATTGTTCAATTAAAGGTAGAGCTTAAAGAAATAATTTAATTTAAAAATATTTTCTTATTGTAAATTTATAGCCAAATTAAACTGTTTTATAATTTTATAATTT
>JBDKHQ010000062.1:0-2705 GCA_039797585.1 Pseudomonadota bacterium
CAGTGTTGCACCGATTTGTTCTACAGTCATTCGTGCGAATTTTGCCTGTAAGTCGCCAATATAAAGTGGCATCCAAATTGAAATATCTTTATGCATGGGTTTACCTTTTTATGGGTATAAGGGGCTAAGGTCATCAATTTGATGACCTTGTATATTTATTAGATCAGGGAGCTAGATTTATTAACCGGATACGGGCTTGTTGAGCTAAATCATCGTAATGGGCTTGTCCATCATCTAGCATTCGCTGTAGCCAAAGTCTCAAAGCCTGATGGTCATCGAAACATTTGTTAACTTTCAGCAAAAAGGCCAGATTGTGCAGTTTGGGAATGTGTAGCTCATAGATTAATTCACGAGCGACCATATCTGCTTCTGGGCTGACGACCACACCACCAAAGAAAGCCTTACTATTCATGTGCAAGCTCCTCTGTATTGAGTTTTTCTAGCATGGCTTCAAAAGCACTGCCATCGCGACGTGTAACATTGGGGATGTAACGGCTATAGACCCGAAACAGCATTTCAGTGGTTGAATGTCCCAGCTGGCGTGCGATCCACTCCGGGTTCTCGCCTGCCGACAGCCAGAGTGTTGCTGCTGTATGGCGTGTTTGATAAGCACGACGTGGCTTTAGCCCTAAAAAGCGTAACAGGGGATGCCAGACACGCTTGCTTACCAAGCGATAATCGAGAGGCCCACCATCACGATTACAGAAGACAAAACTGGATTTACCATTATTTAAGCTTTTCTGTTGTAGAAAGGCCTGATAAACCCGATCACTCATTTGTATGGTACGGTCAGAACCATAAGTTTTGGTTCCACCAAGTTCCCCATTTACTAACGCTTCTCTGATATGGATTTCACGGCGTGGTAAGTCAATGTTCTTCCATTGAAGGCCATCAATTTCACTAGTACGCATGCCCGTAAAAAAGCGGATGGTGTAATAAGGTTTGAAGTCATCACGTACCGTGGTGATAATTTTATGTACATCCTCCAGAGAAAAAGGTGTGACTTCAATCTTACTTTCTTTCAGATTGTTAATATTTTTATAAGGCGACTCAAACTCGTATCGTTCAGCCGCATCATTCAGTATCATACGTAAAGGCGTCATGATTTGATTAATCCTAGATGCTTTCAGACTTGTTTGATTTTTTCCGTGTGTCACTTTGGCGAGAGAGGCACGGAAGTTCAGCAAGTCTGACTTCTTAATTTTTGTTAAAACAAGATTACCAAAAGCAGGTAACAAGTAATTTTTAATGACAATCGCTACTTTCTGTTGATAAGAACCTCTCCATTCAATTTGTTTCTGTTTAAACCACAAAGCTGTAAAATCTTTGAAAAGTGGCACTTGTGTTTGTACTGCAATTTGTTGACTACGTTTTTCTTTGAAGTCATCAATTTTTTTACTTTTAGGAAAATATTTTTCATATTCAAAAGTACCTAAAGTGATTTCCGCTTCCAGTTGTTCTAGACGCTTCTTTAGTACTCTTCGGTTGTATGCGTTATCTTCAAGGCTCGTTGTTTCTCTGCATCGAATACCCATATAACGGAAGTCAGCAATGAGCCTTCCATTTCGTTCGCGGATGCTAGCCATATTCATAGTTCCTCTATAGTCAATTATTGAAGAGCATCCATGCTTAAACCTGTAAATTTCAGCATTTCCTTTTCGATACGCTCCCAGACAAAGAGAATCTTGCGTCCACCAAAAGGACGAATATAGTGAACACCTTCAATGAAGACGCTATCTTTAAGTTGATTGCGAATAGTACGAGCGTCGTACTGAATTTTTTCAGCCAGCTGTTGGGCTGTAAGATAGGTATATGACATAATAAAAGCCTCTGATTTTTTACTAGTTAAATAGGAAAAATTATCCCTAAAACGTAAATTATCATATTTTTATGTCTTTGCAAGTACTTTTTATTATCTAACTAGGAAATTTTATGATTATTTCAAACTTGGCAGTTTTGTTGGCAGAAAGAAAGCTAAAAGTTGCTGATCTGGTTAGAAGCACTGGAATTAATAAATCTACTTTACATAAACTTTATAATGATGAGTCTGTAAGAATTGATTTTGAGACAATTGATAAGATTTGCACAGCACTAGAGGTAGAGGTTGGAGATTTATTGATTTTTAAAAAAAATATTAATAATCAGTCCAGTGAAGAGTAGTTTGGTCACCGATGGTCACTTTGAAATCTTGATTGGTCACAAAGTAGATATGAAATTTGAACGATCGTTAAAATTTATCTAGATAATTTGAATTGATTTATTTAAAACTTAGATGAATATCTAAAAATGAGCTTTTTTAGTTAAAAATTTTGGTCACCGATGGTCACTTTAGAAAAGTGATTGGTCACAAACTTAAGAAATAAGTTCAAATTTTGGGGGGGAAATTCGATTTTTTAGGCCTCTATTTTAAATCTAAACAGTCTAAAATTGTATGTAAGTGAGTAGCGTTTGAGGTCATTTAAGGTGATTTATATACGGTGTGGCACATAATGGTCACATTTTGGGCACTGAATATAGAGCTGGGCAGTAAAATTTATAAGTAGGCTTTAGTAAATAATTCTAATTAGATGAATAAATATCAATTAAATCAACAATAAAAAGCCCCAATCTTTCGATCAGGGCTTTTTAAATCTGGAGCGGGAAACGAGACTCGAACTCGCGACCCCAACCTTGGCAAGGTTGTGCTCTACCAACTGAGCTATTCC
>JBDKHQ010000063.1:0-17121 GCA_039797585.1 Pseudomonadota bacterium
GGTGGTAGCCACTGCACGCAGCCCAGAATGGGCCAGTGCGTGGCGGACGCCGGACGAATCGGGGCTTAATATAAGTCGCGTGATGCGAACAAATTTTGGGGACACGACGGCCAAAATTTTTCGTGAGCATAGCGACTCGCTTGCGATCCATGTGAGCTATAGGTGAGTTATATTATTTTTCGAGATAGGTAAGTTTATCTTCTTTATCTTTCCATTCATCGGCATCGGCTGGCGGATCTTTGCGGTGCGTGATATTTGGCCATTTTTGTGCGAGTTCTTTATTCAAGGCTAAAAACTCTTTATATTTTTCTGGCAGATCATCTTCCACATAAATGGCATTCACCGGACATTCTGGCTCACATAAGCCACAATCAATACATTCGTCTGGATGAATAACCAACATATTCGGTCCTTCGTAAAAACAATCGACAGGACAGACTTCGACACAATCGGTATATTTACAACGAATACATTTTTCAGTGACTAAAAATGTCATTGGACTTCTTTCAATAGTGCAAATGCCATGTATAAAATAAATTCAATCTGGTGCCCGGGGCCGGACTCGAACCGGCACAGTGTTACCACCGAGGGATTTTAAGTCCCTTGCGTCTACCAATTTCGCCACCCGGGCTAATAATTATTTCTTCTTCTCTCATTTCTCTCTATCTGGAGGCTAGGGCCGGAATTGAACCGACGTACGCGGCTTTGCAGGCCGCTGCATGACCACTCTGCCACCCAGCCAATCTCTCATACTCTTCGCACTGGAACTTTTGGCTGTGTTGCCGCTCAACTCGCAATCCTCATGTATCTTGCATACACTCCGGTTGCTCATTTTCACGGCGCCTTGCCAAAAAATCCATTGCTGTGAGTATATTTAACAAAAAATACTTCAGCCTTTATTGATCTTTACTATCTTATCTATTCAATAAAAAAATTTTGGAGCGGGAAACGAGGCTCGAACTCGCGACCTCAACCTTGGCAAGGTTGCGCTCTACCAACTGAGCTATTCCCGCAAAACGGGTGATATTGTAACTGCATGAAAAATGCTGTCAAGAAGATAAATCATGCCAAGCTGCTTTTAAATATAAACACATACTCCACAACGTTAAAATAACTGCAAGATAAAGTAATACATAACCTGACAAAGCAAATCCTATCCAAGCACCCGGCTTATAAAGTAATAATAAAATAATCGCTAACATTTGTATTGCGGTTTTTATTTTGCCTATCACGCTCACCGCCATACGCTTGCGCTTACCAATTTCTGCCATCCACTCACGCAATGCCGATACCATAATTTCTCGACAAATAATAACGATAGCGGGAATAGCTAAATAAGGTAACGCTTGATCGCCAACCAATAATATTAAAGCGGTTACCACAATTAATTTATCGGCAACCGGATCAAGAAAAGTGCCTAATTTAGATACTTGACCCAGACTTCGTGCTAAATAACCATCTAACCAATCTGTCATCGCTGCAAAAATAAAAATGATCGCTGCTAATATATGACTACCACGAAAGGGTAAATAAAATAATAAAATAAAAACTGGAATTAAAATAATGCGTAGAATGGTCAATACATTAGCGATACCCATAGGGTGTATACCAATTGCTGTGAGTATATCTGGTAGTGTAACTGGTTAATTTAGGCTTTTAAAGCTAAATAAATCTGTTCGGCTAAACGTTTGCTAATACCCGGTACCTTAGCCAAGTCATCGGCACTAGCATTTTGTAATGCTTGCAACCCACCAAACTGCCGTAATAATTCGCGCCGCCGTTTCGCGCCGATACCTGGAATATCTTCTAGCGTTGAAGTGCGTCGTTTTTTTGCTCGTCGACCTCGGTGCCCGGTAATAGCAAAGCGATGGGCCTCGTCACGTATCGTTAAGATCGCACGTAACGCCAATGAATCGGCAGGCAAGCTAATCGGCTGCGCACGATTGGGAAGATATAAGCTTTCAAGCCCAGATTTTCGACCAGGACCTTTCGCCACGCCAATAATAAGGATGCCGTTAATCTGTAACTCCTCCAAAACTTGCTCGGCTTGCTTTAGTTGACCTTTGCCACCATCGATAAGCAGCACATCCGGTAAATTTTCTTCCTCATTTTTTAAATGTTTATAACGACGCAAGAGCGCCTGGCGCATCGCCGCAGTATCGTCGCCGGGAGTAATATCCGTAATATTAAAACGCCGATAATCCATTTTTCGTGGACCTTGCTGATCAAATACCACGCACGCTGCCACTGTTGCTTCGCCTTGTGTGTGACTGATGTCAAAGCACTCTAAGCGCTGCGGTAAATTATCCAACTGTAATGCCGTTTGCAAACATTCGAGTTGCTTATAAAACGCCAATTTATCGGCAACATGGGCTATTAACGCTTGTTGCGCATTTTCATGTGCCAACGCCAACCAGTGCTTCTTTTCACCACTGGGTTTATTCAATAATTTTACTTTATGTCCAGAACGCTCAGCTAAGCTCGCCATTAACCAGTCTTGCTCAGGTATTTTTAACGGCATAATAATTTCGTCAGGAATGGTATGAGGAATTTCAGTTTGACAATAAAATTGCCCCATAAAAGCGGATAACACTTCCGCCGCTTTATGCTCAGCAGGAACATCGGGAAAATACGCTTTACCGCCTAATAATCGACCGTGACGCACATTAAACACATACAAAACATAGTGCGAGGTTTGTTGTGCCAAACCGATAATATCCAGATTTCCCTGGCCGGTGGTAATCACTTGTTTCTGTTGAATTTCACGCAATGCAGCAATCTCGTCGCGTAAACGTGCTGCCGTCTCATAATCTAATTCCTGTGCAGCCCTTTCCATTTGTTCGGCGATATCGTCGATAACGGTTTGATTTTTTCCTTGTAAAAATAACACCGTATTCGTTACATCACGCTGATAACTCTCTGGTGAAATCAAACCCACACAGGGAGCGGTACAGCGTTTGATTTGATATTGTAAACACGGCCTACTACGATTGCGAAAAAAACTATCTTTACACGAACGAATTCTAAATAATTTCTGTAATAAATTTAAGGTTTCTCTGACTGCTAAAATACTCGGAAAAGGTCCAAAATAGCGATAATCTTTTACGCGTGCACCGCGATAAAACGCTAAACGTGGATAACTCTGATGTTTGCTTAAAATAATATACGGGTAACTTTTATCATCGCGTAATAAAATATTATAGCGCGGCTTCAATTGTTTAATGAGATTACTTTCTAGCAAAAAAGCTTGATTTTCGGTTTCTGTAGTGGTGGTTTCAATGGCGGTAACCTGCCGCATCAGCAACGCCACGCGACTACTTTGCTGACCACGAAAATAGCTACTGACACGTTTTTTTAAATGCCGCGCTTTCCCGACATACAATACTTGTTGCTCAGCGTTTAAAAATAAATAAACACCTGCGCTTTGACTGATAAAAGCAAGTTGCTGTTTTAAATTCACTATGTCGCTAGCACCTGCAGTCACCACTATCACCCATTAAAAACCTAGTAAATAGCCTAAACTCCTGCCACTTCAAGATGCAGCTTGGCATCTTGAAGTACATGAGTATATTTTATTTATTTAAGTTATCAAAGATTTGTTTAACGGTTTTTAATGCCGGTAAATTAGGAAACTGCGTAGCCAAGGCATCGACTAAAACGCCCACGCCTTTAAAACCGGTTTTGGTGGTAACCTGTTGTTGATTCAGTTCCTTAGAAGCATTAACTTGTTGGTTCTGCTGGCTTTTAAGTTGATCTTTAATCATTTGCACTTCGTGGCGTAACTCTGTACAACAATCACTATCTTGTGCCCAAACGGGACTCACCGCAAAAACGGCTAATAAGAATAATGTCACTGGTTTTAATAAAGACATCTGAAAAAAACCTCCTTCCTTATACAATGCGACCTATACCGAGTACCGATTAAAAAAACGCCCGCCCGATTTAGCATCGCCACATTTTAATACTAAGCAAAAGAAGCATAGTCTATAGCCTAAACTTATGCTAAATGGCATATTTTTGACCTAAATAAACGCTGCTACATCTGCAATTTGAACCAGTATCTGCCAAATTAATGGGCGATATTTTTTTCGCGAGTAAAGAATTTTTAAAAATAATCCAAAAGATAATATTTATTCTCGTGTCGATAAAAAAAGAAATGCTTCTTGTTATGATTTTCCAAATAAAGTAAGGTGCATATGAAAGTTATTTACTTTTCTAAAAAAACAAAATATTATAAGGAATTATATATGCTCAATCCAAAATTGGTATGGAAGTAACTTTCGACGGAAGAGTTTTTTATACTTTAAAATCTCTCACCGTGGTGAAAACTCACGTCGGTTGTTCTTATACCTTCAACTAGTAGACTTGTTACTACGTTAGAAAAAAAGTAAGATAAAAATTTAAATAAAAAGGATGTTTATGCCGAACTTTCTAGAACAAAAAAATGTTTTAATTGTCCCTTTATCTTTATTTATTAAATTTAATAAAAAGGTAGCTGCGGAAAAATTTGCAAATTTATTTGGAAAATTTTTTGATGAGCTATTTAGTGTGTTCGACGAGGAAATAGAGGAGCACGAAAAATTTTGTGAAGCTTTGTTGGAAAAAATTTTGGCTTCGCAAATCGTCGCTGATTTTAATCTGGGGAAAAAAACTAATCATGAATTTACTTCAGAATTATTGAGTTTTTTAAACTTACCAAACCATAAATTAACTGATATTGAAGCTGCCTGGAATTCTCTGATTGACTTGGATCGACAATCGAGCGAAGTATTGTATACTTTAATTCAACTCACTCACCAGGGAAAATCAATTTATTTTATTGGTGATACGAATGAATTGCATGCTCAAAAAATTTTGGAGCTGCTTGCAGGCTTTCCATACAACAAATTATCATTTTTAGAAAATTTACCAGAAAAATTGCTCGCTTTACCGATCGCTATTAGCCAAGTCTCCGATTCAGAGTTAAATAGCAATGGTTTGGCAGCGCAAATCGGTACCATCTATTTTTGTTTATCGTATGCTTACCAGACCCTAATAGAACAACCACAGAATTTTTTTACTAAATTTTTTAGCTCTAAATCCACTCCAGGCTTGCTCACAAAGCTAAAAATTTCCTTAAATAGAATAGGGAAAACTCAGGACGATATTTTATTCGTTAATCCCTATACAAAAGAACGGTCAATCATCAAAAAATTAGGATTAGAAACCATCGTTATAGATGAATTAAAGGATTTACGTGCGATGTCTGCAGAATATCTAACAC
Organism: Pseudomonadota bacterium; assembly: GCA_039797585.1. Lineage (GTDB taxonomy): Bacteria > Pseudomonadota > Gammaproteobacteria > Diplorickettsiales > Diplorickettsiaceae > Aquirickettsiella. The sequence continues at coordinate 5,264 of JBDKHQ010000063.1, forward strand.
CCAGCTGTGTCGTTTTTCATGGAAACAATACCGCGATTCAAGCTTCAGCATTTAACTCTCGCTGAGATGGATGTAAAGTCTACTCGTGGAACATAACATTAATTGGAAATTATAAGGAACACAATATGCAATCCATTTCTAAAAACGAAGAAAAATACCAAGTCTATATCGTCAATTTATCGAGTATCCACAAACTAAAATCTATCCTACAAGTTCTCAATCAATTTGCCGATTTGCATTATCGGTATGCACCTAGCAGGTTGGGTAGATGGAAATTATATAGTCTAATTTGGACAGCGCTTCAATATAGAGATATTATACCTAGCATTAATGAATACAAATTGGGAAAAATAAATACGGTAGATTTTATCAAAAAACTACAAACTATTTTTTCTTTTCTTCCTGCGCAAGAAAGCGATAAATTGCTAACAGGCGCTTGGAATTCATTAATACTATGGGATGAACAATCAACTGAAAGATTGAAAGCATTGCTAAACGAACACAAGCCTATCTATTTTATATCAAATACTAACCCATTAAATATTGAAAAAATTATTGAATTTTTTAATGAAAATTACCCAGACATAACTTGGCAGTTACCTGAAGTAACCGCAGAAAAACCTTTAGAAATTGCCGACAATTTTTACCTTTGCCCCTCTTATCAATTTAAAGAATTTAAAGAAGGTACACCGGGCTTAATAGCTATATTAAAAAAATATTTGCTGGATAATAAAGGGGGAAAATTAGAAAACATGTTACTGGTCAGTCAATATAAAGCAGATTTAAATAAGGCAAAAGAATTAGGTATTGAGAGTCAATCGGCGGATGTTTTTTTTCCTAATGTTCCAATCTCGAATCCAACTTCATCGCAAGCTCGCTTAAATAATATGGGTATGAGTCCTTCGAGCTCAGCGACTACCGCTCCAACCCCTATTCTTACTAATAATTTATTAAATGTTAGTCGATCTATTTTCGCAAGCGTATCTCAACCACATGAAGAAAGTTCAACAACTCCAGATTCAGAAAAAACTCCCTTGCTCCGTCATGGCAAATAAGCACTGTCGAAACAAAAACGGAGGAATTTTATTCCTCCGGATTTTCTGGCGATTTATCGGCATAACCTTCTTCCTCTTCCAATAACCCATAACGCAACGCGAGATGGGTTAATTCGACATCGTTATGCACGCCTAATTTTTCATACAAGCGATAGCGGTAGGTATTGACTGTTTTAGGACTTAAACAAAGTTTTTTGGCAATGCCATTCACTTTAGTCCCGTGCGTGACCATATACATGACTTGTAATTCACGTTCGGAAAGCTGTGCAAACGGGGATTTCGAAGCGTCAGAAACCTGACGTAATGCCATTTTTTGCGCAATTTCTAACGTAATATAGATTTGACCGGCAACCACCTTACGAATAGCCGTAATTAATTCTTCAGCATTAGTATTTTTAGTAATATATCCTGCTGCGCCAGCACGCACGAGTCGATCTGGAAAGGGTCCTTCACTAAATACCGTAACCACAATAATTTTAAGTTTAGGATTGACACGTATTAAACGGCGCGTTGCATCTAAACCACCTATTCCAGGCATTTTTAGATCCATCAATACCACATCGGGTTTGGTTTCCTTTACTAAATTAATGGCGGCTTCGCCACTTTCAGCTTCACCAATAACATTAATATCACGAACATCCTCTAACAAGCGCTTCATCCCTAAACGTACTAAGGCATGATCGTCAACGATAACGACGTTAATCATAGAACGCCAACTCCTCTTGTCAATTGCATTTTTTTGGCGGAGGGACAGGGATTCGAACCCTGGAAGGAGTTGCCCCCTTGACGGTTTTCAAGACCGTTGCTTTCAACCGCTCAGCCATCCCTCCTACTTTAATCAGTAGCTGCGGCTATATTAGCATAAACTATATAGGATGTAGACTATAAAGAAATACGTCAAAAGCTGAACTGAAACTACGCAATTAACTTTCTATCATCGTACATTAAGCGTTTGGCGTTTGTGTTTAAAGAATTTCTGTAACTTTTCTGCACAAGTTTCAGCTAATACGCCATCGGTAACATCAAATGTATGATTAACACCTTTAAAAAGATGCCATTGTGACATTATCACACCAAAACGCGAATCATACGCACCGAACACCAGTCGTCTAATTCTGGCTTGAATCATCGCTCCCATACACATTAAACAAGGTTCTAAAGTAACATACAATGTTGACTCTAATAAACGATGATTTTTCAGCTGTTTGGCCGCTTGTTGCAGCAATAAAATCTCGGCGTGCGCGGTAGGATCACAAGCGGTGCGTGTTTGATTATAAGCTGTGGCGATGATTTCTTTGTTTAGCACCAAAACCGCACCGACAGGGACTTCGCCAGCTATTTCTGCCAACTCCGCTGCCTGTAAAGCTAGTTGCATATAATCAATATCATTCTGCAGAGCGTTCATATACTCTTAGCACTTGAATTTTTGTCTGTGTTGAAAATTATAAATCATCCCGCAGTAAAAGCCACGGGATACTAGGATTGAGTAAGAATAAGCTAGAAATGGATCAAGTTATTTTTTACAGTTACACATCTTACAATGGTCACAGCCACAATGGCAGGCTTTGTGCGAGCGCGGGCAGCATAAATATTTGACCAACGCACCTACGGCTAAAATAGGTAACATAATATCAAAAAAACGTGAAACCATCACAATGGTATCGACCGACTCGGGCTTTGCAAGACTTGCAGCAATAGCCATCAGAACAGCAATAATAATCACTATTGCTGGGAAGAATTTACGACACATATTAGGTCTCCTTGCAATTTTAAATAAAGGGTAGGATCTCTTATTACAACACGCAGATACTATCATAGTTGGATTTTATTGTCTTTGCCTAACCGCTTCGAATAAACAGATCCCAGCCGCCACTGAAACATTTAAACTACTGACGCTGCCCGCCATCGGAATAGCAATTAAGCCATCGCAGCGCTCTTTGGTTAAGCGGCGCAAGCCCTTACCTTCAGCACCTAATACCAATGCCAAAGACCCGGTTAATGCGGTATCATAAATAAGTTGCGTGGCGGATTGGTCTAAACCATAACACCACACTCCGGCCTTTTTTAATTTATCTAGCGTAGTGGCCAAATTAGTGACAATAAACAGTGGCGTCATTTCAGCTGCGCCGGCGGCTATTTTTCGTACACTCGGCGTCATACTCACCGAACGATCCTGAGGAATAATGACCGCATCCGCACCGGCTGCATTCGCAGAACGTAAACAGGCGCCTAAATTATGCGGATCCTGAACTTCATCTAACACTAATAAAAACGGCGGTTTGTTTTCGTTTTGACTATGCTGACTCAACCAAGTAAATAAATCAGGTTCATTTAATTGCTTAGAAATTTTTATCTCAGCTAAGACACCTTGGTGTATTGCATTATTCGACCATTCATCACATTTAATCTTAGATAAGGTTTGGATGGGAATCTGCTGATAGTCGGCCAACTGCAGTATCTCTTGCATGCGCTTATCTTCACGGCCTTCTTGTCGATACAGTTGGCATATTCTTTCCGGATGTGTTTTTAACAATGCAGTAATGGCATGAAAACCAAAAATAAATTCTTTTTTAACAGTATGACTCATGATAAAGTACTCAATAAAAATATTATACACTCACAGCAATTGGATTTTTGGCAAGGCGCCGTGAGAATGAAGCAACCGCAGTGTATTAAAGATACATGAGGATTGCGAATTGAGCGGCAACACAGACAAAAATTCAAGTGCGAAGAGTATATTTAAAGGATTAAATCACTGTGCCATATACACTCTCTATACGCATTAACCCTGACTGTTTAAACCAAATCCAATATGAAAAAAACGTATCGGCACGGCAAAATACCTTTATCGAGAGTATTAGTAATCTCCATAGCACAGTAAAGCAATTAAAATCGCAAACTTCTTTTGAGTTTACGCTGGAAGACGAGAGAGCAATCGAGCGTGCCAATTTTTACGCCTTGACCAAGTCCTTAGAAGAAAAGCTTAGTACACTACCACCTATTACTTTACTTGATTTACAAAACGTACTGAAGAAGGAATTTCTCATTAAAGATGAACAGACTATTAATTTTATCATTACGTCGCTGTTAGAATCCCACTCGCTGCTTCTTACATTACCTGTGCCAGCCTACTCTGTGCTAACTAACGACAGTTTTTGGTCCAATAAGTGCACGGCACTCAATTCAGAGTGTAAATCTCCACTAAAAGCAAAGCGAGACCCTAGCGGAAGTATCATTTTTAGCATGAGAATGAACTTAAAAAATACGCACTGTCCGGAAAATTCATCACTAGGATCGTTGACTATACAATTTGCCATTAATCAACAACAACAAATTAAACTGTTACCCATGGATATAGAATTTAATTTTCTTGATAAAAGATCACTTAAAGCATTAAAAAAAGAATTATGCAGCGACTTTCGAGATTGGATTTTTCTGCCTACAAGCCATTGGCCTACTACTGACTTATGGGTGATACCTGTTTTGTTGGGTTGCTTATTAGGTTTAATCGCTATGATTAGTTTACTCGCATTAAGCTTAACCCCAATCTCACCGTTGCTGTTACCCCCCTTAGGTCTAGCATTGGGTTTAGGTTTATCGAGTGTTATGCATAGCTATGCTCATATCAGTATAAAAAAAGAACAAGAAAAATTACAACGGCCGATACACATCTTTAATAGAAAACCCATGCAAACCACTGCATTTTTCAACCCACATAGTTCTAAAATCGTCATGGCGAGCGAATGTAGATTGCCGCGCGCTCCGCGCTCGCAATGACGAGGAATGACTATTTTCTTTTTTTATAATTTTTAGCTTTTTTTGTGGGCTTTTGAATTTCGGGTTCGAGCAATTCAAAGTCAATTTTGCGTTGATCCAGATCAACCCGCCCTACTCGCACCTGTATTCTATCGCCCAAGCGATAGACTATCCCGGTACGTTCGCCTTGCAAACAATGACGATTCGCATCAAATTGATAATAATCATTGTGCAAGGCCGTTACATGCACTAAACCTTCCACATAAATATTTCGCAATTCAACAAATAAACCAAAACCGGTGACATTGGTGATAATACCATCAAAGGTTTCGCCGACGCGATCGCGCATATATTCACATTTTAACCAATCTAATACTTCGCGTGTGGCTTCATCGGCACGTCGTTCGGTCGTCGAACAATGCTCACCCAAACGAGAAATAGTCACCTTATCATAGAAAAAATCCTTAGCTTTGCGTTTGGCTAAGACATGTCGTATAGCTCGGTGAACTAATAGATCCGGATAACGACGGATCGGCGAAGTAAAATGTGCATAAGCATCGAATGCCAAACCAAAATGGCCAATATTTTCCGGACTATAAATTGCTTGACTCAAAGAACGCAGCATCACCGTTTGAATTAAGTGCGCATCCGGACGATCAGCAATTAATTTTAACAAGCTAGAATAATCTTCTGGAGTAACGGTCTTTTTATTCGGAAAACGTAAGCCCAATTCCGCTAGAAAACTCTTCAAGTCAGCTAATTTTTCCGCCGCTGGCGCCGCATGATCGCGAAATAAGGTCGGTATTTTTGCTTTCAGTAAAAAATGTGCGGCCGAAACATTGGCCAGTAACATACATTCTTCGATGATACGATGCGCCACGGTACGAACGCTGGGAATGATCTGTTTAATTTTTCGATCCGGTCCAAAAATGACTTGCGTTTCGGTAGTTTCAAAATCAATTGCGCCTCGTGCTTCACGCGTTTGGCGTAACAACTGATACAGGCTATGCAGATTTTGTAAATGCGGTAATAAATTTTTATAGGCCGGCGGACATTTATTATTAGTTAACCAAGCCGCGACGTCATTATAAATCAAACGTGCTCTAGAATGGATCACCGCCGGATAGAATTGAAAACGCTTCAACTCGCCTTTACTGGAAATCAACATATCGCAAACCATACATAGTCGATTAACTTTAGGCTTTAATGAGCACAATTCATTGGAAAGTACTTCTGGTAGCATCGGCAATACACTATTTGGAAAATACACTGAATTTCCACGTGCTTCCGCTTCTTTATCTAATTCACTTTGCGGACTAATATAATGACTAACATCGGCAATCGCTACGACTAAGCGCCATTGTTTTTTTTGTCGTTCACAATAAACCGCATCATCAAAATCTTTAGCATCCGCGCCATCAATGGTAACAAACGCTATATCTTGTAGATCAACTCGATCAGCTTGCTCATCACTGGGTAACACGCCGGCTTGTAAAGCAGTAATTTCTTCTTGTACCGAATCGGGCCAGACATGCGGAAGATTATAATTACGTATCGCTATTTCTATTTCTAAACCCGGCGCCATGTGTTCGCCGAGGATCTCGGTAATGCGACCGATCGCTTGTTGACGAAAACTAGGAAAACGCGTTATTTCGACGACGACTATCTGCCCCGATATTGCCGCACTTTCATCATCCACACCGATTAAAATATCTTGTGTAATACGATTATTCGATGGTACGACAAAAGCAACGCCCTTCTCTTTAAAAAAACGCCCTACTAAAGACGGTGTGTTTCGTTCTAACACTTCAGCGATCACACCTTCACGTCGATTACGTCTGTCCAAGCCTATCACGCGCGCTAAAACTCTATCACCATGAAATACCAACTGCATTTGTCGTGCGCTTAAATACAGATCATCACTCCCATCATCGGGGACTAAAAATCCAAATCCATCACGATGACCAATCACTCGACCGCGCACCAAATTCATTTTGTCTGGCAAGCCATAACCTTCCCGACGCGTTAGTACAATTTGCCCATCTCGTTCCATCGCCCGTAAACGTCGTCGCAAGGCTTCTTGGCGTTCGGGGTCGCTTAAACCCAGACGTTGATTGAGTTCATCGCGTTTAACTAGATGACCACATTTTTTTAAGAAATCTAAAATGTACTCGCGACTAGGAATGGGATTATCATATTTACCGGCTTCACGTGCCGCGTAAGGATCAACGAACTGTTTCGATTTTTTTGCCATAGTTATCACTTATAGATGACACTGCACGGATAGTAATGTCTTTATGACTTCATCCTAAACTATATTTTGCATTATGTCGCCCATGGTTCAAAAACAACCCTTTATAAATCACCATACAAACTTTGTACGATACTGACCGCGGCTAAACCAGCGGTTTCTGCCCTTAAGACGCGAGGCCCCACCTGCATGGGACTATAATCTGCAACCCGTGCACATTTCAATTCATTTTCTGACCAGCCACCTTCGGGTCCCACCAGTAACGCAACACTCTGACACTGAGCTAATGAATTGATAGTTTGCTTGGCGCAAGGCTGTAAAATTATCCGCTGATCTGCTTTTATCGACGTGGTAGCAACATCAAAGGTCATGGGATTTTCTAGTTTCGGCAAACGTGTTCTTCCAGATTGTTCGCAAGCTGCAAGCATCACGCCTTGCCAATGTAAACTGCGTTTTTGCCAACGTTCAGGCGCTAACTTCAGTGAGCTATGCGCAGTTAACAAGGGTATAAAGCGTGTCACGCCCAATTCTACCGCTTTTTGCAACATATAATCCATTTTATCGGATCGCAATACTGCTTGTGCTAAGGTAATTTGCAAAGAAGATTCACGATTCACCGCATCAAATTTACCGAGCTTTACCTTCACCATACTTTTATTTAGCTCGATAATAATGGCGCGAAATTCTCCCGCTTTACCATTAAATACGATGAACTCATCACCAACCTGCAAACGCAGTACGCGAATTAAATGCCCAGCCGCCTCTTTAGTTAAGCTGACTATTTGCCCGGTGTTTAAAGCTTGCGGTTGATAGATACGAGTTAGACGCATAAAATGTTAACGACCTCAATTTAATATACTCAAAGCGAATACTTTGCTGGTAAATTTTTATGCACAAGCTTAGCGTCATTCTTTTAGCGATTTTCTTGAGCAGCTGCGCGAGTTTGTCGCAAGCCCCCACACCACTCCCTAAGCCTAAAATAGTTAATCACTATCTTCCCTGGGCAAAACGCAAAACGCAACTAAATGCGATACAAAATTTTCGCGTCAATGGCAACCTTGCCATACATGAAACGTCGGGTCGCGGTGTGAATGCCTCATTCAGCTGGGAACAGACCTATCCTAATTATCAACTTAGCTTTTTTGGACCTTTAGGGTCACAAGGCGCGGTACTTACTGGAAGTCCTAAGCAAATCAGTTTAACCACGCATCAACAAACCTACCATGCACAAAGTCCACAACAATTATTACATGATCAATTAGGTTTAAATTTACCCGTTTCACAATTTTATTATTGGTTACGCGGTCTACCAGCGCCACAATCCCGTTATACCACCAATCTAGATGCCTATAACCGGCTCATGCAACTACGACAATCCGGTTGGCGTGTGGTTTATCGGCATTTCACTAACATTGGAAAAATAGATTTACCCGATCGTATTGATCTGTCCAATTGCCAATGGCAAGTCCGTATTATACTCAGTCATTGGGATATTCATTAACACACCATGTACTATTGGCCAGCCCCTGCTAAACTAAATCTTTTTTTACATCTTACCGGTCGCCGACCCGATCGCTACCATGAACTGCAAACCGTTTTTCAACTTATTGATTACTGCGATGAATTAACTTTTACCCAACGTCCCGACCCACAAATTAATTGCACATGTTTATCACTACTTAATCCGGTCACCGCGGCGGTCATTCCTGATGAGGATAATTTAGCCATTAAAGCGGCACGCTTATTACAAGATAGAAATAAAAACTTAACCGGCGTCGATATATTAATCAAAAAACGTATCCCCATAGGCGGCGGTTTAGGTGGTGGTAGTTCTAACGCCGCAACCACACTCGTCGTTTTAAATCATTTATGGAATATGCGTCTTCCTTTAGATGAATTATTGAACTTAGGCACCACACTCGGCGCCGATGTTCCGATATTTATCAAAGGAGTCAGCAGTTGGGCTGAAGGGATAGGTGAAAAACTGCTAGCGATAACGTTACCTGAAACGTGGTTTGTAGTCATGATTCCACCGTTAACTATTTCAACTGCAAAACTTTTTTCACATCCCCGATTGACATACAACACGACACCCATCAAAATACAAACCTTTTTAAGCGGATCATTAACTACACATAATGATTTTGAACACATCGTTAGGCAGGATTATCCGATGATTGCAGAAGGCTTAGACTTCTTAAATCATTATGCTCCTGCTCGCTTATCAGGGACCGGAGCGTGTATTTTTGCCACACTTAAGTCAAAAATAGACGCTGAAACACTACTAGAAAAAATTAAAGCGCCTTATCAGGGCTTTGTCTGTAAAGGGTTAACCACTTCACCTTTACAACAAATAATGAAAAATTGGGGTGTCGCCAAGTGGTAAGGCACCGGGTTTTGATCTCGGCATTCCTAGGTTCGAATCCTAGCACCCCAGCCACCATTCATCTTTCCTTCTCTATTCTTTTATTTAACACGATGAGGTTCTTCTGTGTCTGAAATGATGCTCTTTACTGGTAACGCTAACCGACCTTTAGCAGAAAAAGTCGCTAAACATTTAGGAAAGGAATTAGGTAAAGCCACCGTCGGTCATTTTAGTGACGGTGAAATCATGGTAGAAATCTTAGAGAATGTCAGAGGACAAGACGTCTTTATTATGCAACCGACATGTCCGCCGGTTAACACTAATTTAATGGAGCTTATCATCATCGCTGATGCTTTACGTCGTGCATCAGCTAAACGCATTACTGCCGTGGTTCCTTATTTTGGCTATGGTCGACAAGACCGTCGCATACGCTCTTCACGGGTTCCGATTACTGCACGTGTCGTAGCCGATATGATGACTGCCGTCGGTATTAGTCGTTTACTCACGGTGGATCTGCATGCCGATCAAATCCAAGGCTTTTTTGATATTCCGGTAGACAATGTCTACGCCACGCCTGAAATATTAAAAGATATGGAAGGACAAAAGATTTACAAAAGCAATGAGCAACTCATTGTGGTATCACCGGATGTAGGGGGCGTAGTTAGAGCGCGAGCTATTGCTAAACGCTTTAATGATGCCGATATTGCCATCATCGATAAACGCCGTACCGGTCCGAATAAAACTGAAGTCATGCATATTATCGGTGAAGTTAAAGACCGTAATTGTCTATTGGTCGATGATATTGTTGATACCGGTGGCACACTCTGTTTAGCTGCCCAATCGTTAAAAGAAAATGGCGCGAATTTAGTCATGGCGTATTGTACGCATCCGGTTTTATCAGGGAATGCCATAGAGACTATTCAACACTCAATTATTAATGAACTTGTCGTCACCGATACGATTCCATTGAGTGATGAAGCGCGACACTGCAAAAAAATTCGCCAACTCAGTTTGAGTGATATGTTGGCGAAAACGATTTGCCGCATTAATTCCGAAGAGTCGGTGAGCTCGATGTTTGTTGACTAACTTGTTTGCTTTCGGAGTTTGACTTGTTTTCTTCAGCTTGACTAAAAAATCTGTATCGTGATCGAGTAGGAATAGTACTATCGTCAAAAGCTTTTACTTTTATTTTATCCGGTTTTAGCCAAGTTAGATCACTTTTTCCTGCTTCTATTTTAATAGACATGTTTGCAAACGATACTTCGCTACATCTATTATCAGCGGTCAAAGTATCCAATTTTTCTATCAAAGATTCTTGCTTCTTGTATTCTTCTATAGCACCATTAAATAAATCCGGACCACTCAGCATTGTAGTTAAATTAAGGCGTGGATCATCTAAACTATTTAAATAGTTCGGATCTCTATATCGTTTCATATCCATCACGGTCTTATTATTCACAGAATCGCCGAACTCGAGTTCATCGCACTTATTATAAGCGAGTAGCGCACTCTCTATTGCTGTTTTTAAAATGGGGTGTTCTGGCAACGCAGCAAGGATATCATTACGATCCTTTACCGATGAAAACCCTAGAGGAAATTGCTCAGCACTAAGTGCGGGGGGTTCCTCAAGAAATGGTCTTATGGCGATTTTTTTTAGCACTTTAAAATTTTTAATACCATAAAGAAATTCAAATTTTGTATCGGTATCAAAATAATAACCGCCTTTTAAATAAAGGATGGCGTAGCGCAACAAATCAGAGGCTGCAGCTAGATTCTTTGCGCCGATCATTTCCCGCTCAACACACTGCCAAAAATAGCTATATCGATCCTGACTTCGAGTAAAAGCGCCTGCTTTTATCTCATCAATCACATTATGTGTATTTTTCTGTAAGAAAAATTCATGACTTTTCATTTCATGCTTTAATTCTGCAAGTTCCTTAATTTGTAAAAATGAACTCTGTACAGATAACTCCAGATCAGGCATATATCTATCCACAGACTGATAATAATTGGATGGATGATCAACCCATAAATTAATCTTAAATCCAGAGCGTCGAGCAATCGGTATAAGCTCTAAGAGTGTAATGAGATATTTCTTTGGTAAAGGAATACCAAGCCAGATGAAATGAAGTTCTGATGGGATAACTGCAGAATTAGGCATCGGGTACCACCTGATAGCGAATTATTTTTATAAGGCGTCTTTTATTTATTCTACTCATTGAAACTTAAACAATTATGAAAAAAATGGCCACAGCCTCACTGACGTTTCGGCCTCGCCATAACGGATTCAATTTATCTGGGAAAAGCTCTAAAAACACCTGGAGTTTTATTATAAATCCCCGTAAACTACTGCCCACTTATCCTGGTCGCGGGGTAGGTATTTTTTTTGAATTTGAGGAATAAATCGATGTCAACGAATCACTTATTTGAA
>JBDKHQ010000064.1:0-9861 GCA_039797585.1 Pseudomonadota bacterium
TCTATTTTGTTCCGGTAAAATCAATGTCGTAACCATCTTTTAAGCTTACATAAGCTTTTTTCCAACCTTTTAACTGACCTTCAACTTGCTTAAAACGTCGCCCTTTAGCTTTTACATTCAAAAGTTGCACGGCATTTACTTTCACATTAAACAGAGATTCTACGGCTTGTTTGATTTCTGACTTATTTGCATTCTTTAATACTTTAAAAACAAACTGTCGATGCTTATCGGCTAGCATCGTAGATTTTTCTGATAAATGCGGTCGTTGAATAATCTTAAACCGGCGCAACTGCTGAGTTAGGGCAATATTCATCATGCTAAAAGTTCCTCAATTTGTTTTAAAGCAGGCGCTGTAATTAATATTTTTTCATAATTAATTAAGTTAACAGGATTGATAGCTTCCACGTCAGTTAACTCTACTTTATGTAAATTTCTTGCCGCTAAATAAATATTTTCATTAACTTCTTCAAGAACAACAAGGACCTTGTGATCAATATTCAGTTCTTGAAGCTTAGCCACGAAATCACGTGTCTTGGCTTTCTCAAGATCAAACGATTCCAACACTATAAATCGTCCTTGTCGTAATAATTCTGAACAAATGGATCGCATCGCTGCGCGATACATTTTCTTATTTACCTTTTGCGAAAAATCTTGCGTACTTGATGCAAAAGTAACTCCACCACTACGCCACAGCGGACTACGGATAGTACCTGCTCTTGCACGACCCATACCTTTTTGTTTCCAAGGCTTCTTTCCACCACCGCTCACCGCAGAACGATTTTTTTGGGCGCGCGTACCTTGCCGTCCTCCTGCTAAATAAGCAGTGACAACTTGATGAACTAAAGGCTCGTTAAAACGACAACCAAAGACAGTTTCTGACAACTGCAGTTCTTGATTCGAGCCATTCTTTGTTACTAAAGCCACTTGCATAACACCATTCCAAAAATTTATATCTCAATATTTCTATTTAATCTCTACAAAGGGATCAACCTTTGTTTCGTTTATTCTTTTTTCTTACCGCGGGTTTTATAATAAGGTGTCCACCTGGCGCTCCTGGCACCGCTCCTTTTATATGCAGCAAATGCCGTTCAGGATCGACCTTGACTACTTCTAACGACTGAATAGTGCAACGGTGATTCCCTAACTGTCCGCACATTTTTTTCCCTTTAAATACACGGCCCGGCGATTGACGCTGACCTATAGAACCTGGAGCACGATGCGAAAGCGAATTACCATGGGTTGCATCTTGCGTAGCGAAATGATGTCTTTTAATAACACCTGCAAATCCTTTACCTTTATTAGTTCCCGTTACGTCTACCCATGTACCCAATTTAAATAACTCGGCTACAGTAATTTCTTTTCCTAATGACAAATCTTTAACAAATTCACTATCTTCGTCACTTAATTGAAACTCCCAAAGACCTTTTCCAGGCTCAACATTGGCCTTAGCAAAATGACCTGCTTCTGCTTTATTTAGCCGTGAAGAAGATTTTTTATCTGTGGTTACTTGAACAGATTCATAACCATCGTGCTCTTTAGTTTTAATTTGAACCACACGATTAGGTAGTATTTCAACGAGCGTGACAGGTATTGCCGCACCATTCTCAGCATATATCTGTGTCATACCACATTTTCGACCTATTAAACCCATTGTCATAACAAAACACCTTCACTGAATTAGCATTTTTAAGGAAATTACTTATCTTTCTTTTCACTCTTATCTTTTTTATCACTCATGGTTTTCACCTGGATGTCAACATTAGAAGGTAAAGCCTCAAGATATCTAATCGCATCGACTGTTTTATCAGTTGACGCATAAACATCTATAATGCGTTTATGCGTACGTATTTCATACTGATCTCGAGCATCTTTATCGACATGCGGTGAAGTGTTAACCGTCAACTTTTTTTTGTGTGTCGGCAAAGGAAGCGGAGAGATAATAGCTCCGGTTCGTTTTAATGAATTCACAATCTCTTTCGTTGTCGCATCGATTAATCGATGATCAAACGCAAGTAGCACTATACGCAAATCTGGGACTTTTAAAGACATAATTATTTCCTACTGACCATTAGGCCTTTTTACCTTTTTTAACAAGATTAGAAACAACACCAGACCCTACAGTTTTACCACCTTCACGAATTGCGAAACGTAAACCTTTTTCCATAGCAACACCATACTCATTCATCAGTGTCACTGTAATTTTGACGTTATCGCCTGGCATAACCATTTCAGAACCTTCAGGAAGTTTAATCGTTCCGGTTACATCAGTGGTTCGGAAATAAAATTGTGGTTTATAGTTATTCATGAATGCCGTATGACGACCGCCTTCTTCCTTAGTCAATACATAAATTTCCGCTTCAAATTCTACCCAAGCTTCTACCGTACCTGGTTTAGCTAATACTTGACCGCGTTCTACATCTTCACGCTTTAATCCTCTGATTAACGCACCAATGTTATCGCCCGCTTCACCTTGATCCAGCAACTTACGGAACATTTCCACGCCGGTCACTGCGGTATCTTGTACTGCTCTTAAACCTACCACTTGCACAGCATCACCTACTTTAACAATTCCACGTTCTACACGACCGGTTACTACCGTTCCACGACCTGAAATTGTAAACACATCCTCGATAGGCATTAAGAAAGGCTTATCGGTATCACGAACGGGTTCTGGGAAATAATCATCCATCGCCTTAACTAGCGCAATAACGCCACCGCCTTCACAATCACCTTCTAGTGCTTTCTTAGCCGATCCACGAATAATTGGAATATCATCGCCTGGAAATTCATATTTAGAAAGTAATTCTCTGATTTCCATTTCCACTAAGTCTAATAACTCGGCGTCATCTACCATGTCACATTTATTCATGAATACAACAATGTTAGGCACACCGACTTGTCGCGCTAATAATATGTGTTCACGTGTTTGTGGCATAGGACCGTCTGCCGCACTAACCACTAAAATAGCACCGTCCATTTGTGCAGCACCGGTAATCATGTTTTTGACATAATCGGCGTGACCTGGACAATCAACGTGTGCATAGTGACGTTTTTCACTTTCATACTCTACGTGTGAAGTCGAAATAGTAATACCACGCGCCTTTTCTTCTGGTGCTTTGTCAATTTTATCAAACGCAATCGCTTCCCCACCAAACTTATCAGCCATACATTTAGTAATTGCTGCAGTCAATGTCGTCTTACCATGATCAACGTGGCCTATAGTTCCCACGTTTAAGTGGGGCTTATTTCGTACAAATTTTCCAGTGGCCATAATTTTTACCTCAATAACTATTAATTATTTACTATCATCTTTTTTACGAATAATGCCATCCGCAACGTTAGCGGGAGCTTCGTTATATTTACCAAACTCCATCGTATACGTTGCACGTCCTTGAGTCGCTGAACGTAAGTCTGTGGCATAACCAAACATTTCAGAAAGTGGAACCTCAGCGCGTATCATTTTCCCACCACCAGCAGGCAAATCTTCCATACCCTGCAAAATTCCACGCCGGCGATTCAGATCACCCATGACATCACCCATATACTCTTCAGGGGTCACCACTTCAACTTTCATAATCGGCTCTAACAAGACAGGCGACGCTTTGCGTGCTCCTTCTTTAAAAGCCATTGAACCCGCAATTTTGAAAGCCATTTCACTGGAATCGACATCGTGATAAGTACCATCAAAAAGTGTTACCTTCACATCTACGACTGGGTAGCCTGCTATGACACCATTTTCTAATTGCTCTTTTATCCCTTTATCCACGGCTGGAATATATTCTCTAGGAATAACACCACCGACAATAGCATTTTCAAATTCGTAACCTTTACCCGCTTCTAATGGTTCCAGCTTTATCCATACATGGCCATATTGACCACGGCCACCACTTTGACGAACAAACTTTCCTTCTTGTTCAACGGCTTTACGAATAGTTTCTCGATAAGCGACTTGCGGTTTACCGACATTCGCTTCGACACTAAATTCTCGCTTCATACGGTCAACAATGATTTCTAAATGCAGTTCGCCCATACCAGAAATAATGGTTTGACCTGATTCTTCATCGACTCGCACCCGAAAAGAAGGATCTTCTTGCGCTAACTTACTCAAGGCAATAGACATTTTCTCTTGGTCGGCCTTGGTTTTAGGCTCTACCGCTACGGAGATAACTGGCTCAGGAAACTCCATACGTTCTAAGGTAATAATTTTATTTAGATCTGAAAGCGTATCACCGGTCGTGGTGTACTTCAGACCCACAGCAGCAGCAATATCACCTGCTCTGACTTCTTTTATTTCTTCGCGTGTATTGGCGTGCATTTGCACGATACGTCCTATACGCTCTTTTTTACTTTTAACTGGGTTGTAAACACCATCGCCACTCTTTACAACCCCTGAATAGACTCGAAAATACACCAGCGAACCAACAAAAGGATCGGTAGCAATTTTAAACGCAAGCGCTGCAAAAGGGGCATCATCAACCGGCGGTCTTTCAGCAACTGTTTGATTAGCATCATCGAGCACACCTTTAATGGCCGCAACATCATTAGGCGCCGGTAAATACTCAATAACGGCATCCAACATCGCTTGCACACCCTTATTCTTAAAGGCGGAACCACATAGCACAGGAACAATCTTGTTATCCAAGGTCAACACACGAATAGCATGCTTGACTTCATCAGGTGTAAATTTTTCGCCGTTAAGGTAACGCTCCGTCATCTCTTCAGAAGCTTCAGCGACTGCCTCAATCAGTTTTTCATGCCAAATTTCACACTCAGCTTGTAGGGCTTCGGGAATATCTCGATACTCAAAACGCATGCCTTGCGTACTTTCATCCCAGTAAATAGCCTTCATCTGCACTAAATCAACGACGCCTTCAAATTTTTCTTCTGCACCTATCGGGATATGGATAGGAATCGGACGTCCACCCAAGCGTTTAGTTATTTGCTCAACCACGCGCAAGAAGTTTGCGCCTGCTCTATCCATCTTGTTCACAAAAGCAAGACGCGGTACTTGATATTTATTTGCCTGACGCCATACCGTTTCCGATTGCGGCTCAACACCACTCACCGCACAAAAGACGACACAAGCACCATCCAGCACACGCAATGAACGTTCTACTTCAATAGTAAAATCAACGTGTCCAGGCGTATCAATGATATTGATACGGTGCTGAGGAAATTGATGCGCCATACCATCCCAAAAGCAGGTGGTCGCAGCCGAGGTAATCGTAATACCACGCTCTTGCTCTTGAGCCATCCAATCCATAATGGCGGTGCCCTCATGGACCTCACCTAGCTTATGCGATACTCCAGTATAAAATAATATACGCTCTGTTGTTGTTGTCTTCCCCGCATCTATATGGGCAATAATACCGATATTTCGATAGCGTTCTATGGGTGTTTGTCGATCCACACTCAGTACCTTTTAAATTTTTTAAAATCAGCCGAACCGGAAATGAGCAAAAGCTTGGTTAGCCTTAGCCATACGGTGCGTATCTTCTCGTTTTTTCACTGCGATGCCTTTATTGTCATAAGCATCCAAAATCTCTGCCGACAAGCGCTGTGCCATGGTCTTTTCGCTACGTTGACTCGCTGCTACCTTCAGCCAGCGCATGGCTAAGGCTGTACGTCGCGACGGCCGCACTTCAACTGGAATTTGATAGGTCGAGCCACCAACACGTCTTGCTCTTACCTCAACATTCGGTCGGATATTATCTAAAGCTTGGTCAAAAATATCGAGCAATGCATCCGCATCAAATCCTTGCTTACTACTACCTTCCCCGCCCGCTTCTTCGTCTCTATCTACTTTTTTAGACTTATCTCTTAACCGGGCATCTAAGCGTTCTAAAGCGCCATAAACGATTTTTTCCGCAACAGCTTTTTTCCCATTCTTCATCACTGAATTAATGAATTTACTCAATAACTCACTTTTAAACTTAGGATCAGGGAGGATAACCCTTTTAGCAGCAACACGTCTTCTTGGCATAACTCAATTCCTAGCTATTTAATTTATTTATCTTTAGGCCGTTTAGCACCATATTTAGAACGCCCTTGTTTTCGACCCGATACCCCTGAGGTATCTAAAGCGCCGCGCACTACGTGATATCGAACACCAGGTAAGTCTTTTACACGGCCGCCACGCATCAGAATAACCGAGTGCTCTTGGAGATTATGACCTTCACCACCGATGTAAGTCGTTACTTCCATGCCGTTGGTTAGGCGCACCCGCGCCACCTTACGTAAAGCCGAATTTGGCTTTTTAGGTGTAACCGTATAAACACGTGTGCAAACACCGCGTTTTTGGGGGCATTCGCCCAACGCAGGCACCATTGATTTAGCGCGTCTTTGTACACGCGGCTTTCGTACTAACTGGTTAATTGTGGCCATGTAATCTCTTTACTCAAAAATGTGGCTTAAATTTAGTCTGAATACTTTCTTTTTTAGTGTAAATCAAACTTTTCTTCGCGTTTACACTAAATTTTTTAGGCGTTACAGTAAGCTCAAAAAATACTTTCTTCATCGAACGAAGAGGGGCGAGATTGTAAAGAGACCGCTCTAAGATGTCAAGTGTCGCCATCGGCTTATTCACTTATTTTTTACTCTTTTTTTTGTATTTTTTTAAACCTATACCGCCAGAATAGCTGCCCGCTTTAGTCTTATTTTCTTATCTAAAATGGCCGATTATTTTTAGCTTAATTCTCCAACTATCTTAAAGCTAAGCAGACTGGAAAATTTATCCCCTTTTCTTAACCTCCTAACCGGATTCCACCCTTTTTCGGCTTTGGGCTTTCGATCTCTGTTATTAGCTCTTTTACTGGTTTGAAAAATAGTCCTTTGGTTAGATTGCTTAGAGAGGATAAGGGGGCCATCATTTTCCTTCCATCTGGATCAGCTGGCTTATTTAAACGGGCAAAAAAGGTATTTAATTCATTGCTATCTTCACTGAGCTTGACATCGGCTGGTAAAATCATCCGTGGTTCAACGATACCCTTTGCCCCCGGGGCATTTTGCCCCGCTGCCTCTTGATGATGGCCTGAGCTGAATAGCTTTTCCAACTGCGAAACATAGGCATTTCTATCGGCTTGTTTATCGCTATACTTAGGTAATTTTTTATATTCATTATAATATAATAACGTAGCATCATAGGCAGCTGAGGCTATTCCGGTGCGGTCCTTGCCACTTTTACAAGCGACCCAGAGCGAGCCATTGAGACAGTTCAAAATAATCGCTTCTGCACTACTTATCATCAACTGATTGTGACGCACATCTTCATTTATCAACCCGCCCTGCTCTAATGGTGTCGTCAGCAACATATGCATTGCATGGAGTAAAAGCAAGGTATTTGGGTCCAATTTCAATTTATGATGAATCCCCAATAAATTATTCAAAATTTCAATTAAATTTCGTTTATCACCTATTGCGATTATTTTTTCTTCTTCGCACTGACTAAGTGTCCTTAACAATTGATTGTAGTTATATTCCTGGAATGAAACTCCATGTCGCTTAGCTTTTTCAGAAAAAATTGGATGTAAGTATCGTCCGATAGCCCCTAGCAATAGGGCTGTATTATACGAGTTTGTTATACTTTGCTGGGAATAAGGGCCACCACGTCGCAATATGTTTAGAGGATGATTAGTCGATAACAAGGTAATTTTTAAGGGGTCACAGTTTTTGTATTTAAATAATCCATCGGGTTGAGCTTCCAGACCCCATTTGGCTAAAAAATCTTTATAGTAAATTGCTTGATTTAAACTAAAAAATAACACTTTTAGTCGCACGTGTTTTTCATCTACAGTCTTATTAGGGTGAGATAATGCGTATTGAAAGAGCTCAACGATCTCCTCCTTCATTTTGTATATCTCAGTGTCATTGTCACTAGGTCCAGAATACTTACTCTTAAGATCAGCAGCTGTTCCGGGTGACAACAGTGATTGTGTTAAAATAACGGCTTCTCCCATTTGTTTTGCGCCAGACCGTTTAATTTGATCCTCCAAACTCAATCTAATCTGACTGGCCATATTCAAACAGGTTATGCGGTATTCTTCATCGTAAGCATCTTTATTATTCATCAAATCCACCGGTCTTGGCGTGGCATGCCGAAAATAAGCTAAGCTTTCAACACCGTTAATACGGCAAACGTGTTTTGATAAATTCGCCAGTCCAGGGACAGAACGTAAAGAAGAAGGAATAGTATTTTTTAATAGCGTAGCTTGATTAGCTCGAATAAAACCTTGTTGCCAAGGTGATAACCACTTAAACCAGAATGGTGAAGTTTTATCGTTAATCTTTTTATATTCTTCAGCCAAAAGATCCGGATCATGGCAAGGAATTTCTTGCTGTGTTATTTCAAGTTGATTGCTTTTAACAGTCATACCAGTTACTTCAAATTGACTGCTTTTAACCACCGTATCCAAAGCTTCTCGTCCATTTTTCCATACCGAATAACGTTCTGCCTCGCATAAAGATAGAAAAGGAGCTTTTAATACGATATTTGCCTTCAATAGCTGTTTATATTTGCTGAGTAAATCACTTAAATTACCTTTCTCTACTTCGAGGGTAGCGGTAGTGACATCATTTAAGGTCGGCTTATATTCTTCATAAAACTTATCAATGCTGTCGATAATCCCTGCATAATTGTTTATAAATTGACTCGGTTTTTTATTATTGACATAGTTTGTAAGTTCAATGTTTTTTAAAGCATCGACTAATAAAAGCATCCCTTCTTTATAAGACTTTCCACGTCGTTTAAAATTTTCTTTTCCTTTGGATAGTGTCTTTTTCATGGGATTATTCTTTTTTTGTTAATATCTCATATCAAAAAAATTGATATATCTGCCAATTAAAGCAGAAGATTATTAACAAAAAATGAACACGATGACTTTTTAATGCTGATTTTCGCTATTTAACGTATATAGGCAGGGTTGCCAAGATAAAAAAATGCACCGTAAAGTGCATTTTTTAATAAACTAGAGAAGATTTATCGATTTTAATGGCCTAATTTTTGGTAGGTATTATTGCTAGATGCATTTGTTCCTCGATCCCGTTGGTTCTGGTTTGAGAAGAGTGCTGTGTTGCTCATGCGGGGAACTACGACTTTCTCGCATCTTGATTCTGGCACAGATGGGAAAAGAAAATGATGCTGGTATACCTGTATGTTAGTGGGATCAAAATTTTCAATAGCTTGTTCAATCCCCTCTATAATCCTGTGACGATCTTTAAAGTTTTCTAAACATCGCTGTGCAGTTTCTTTAGGTTTAAGGTCGTTTATAAACTTATTCAATTTTTCATGCTCAGCAAGAGTTTCTTTTGATAAAATATTTTGTAGCCTACAACGACATCCGTAATATTTTTCTTTCGAGATGCACTTATTTTCTATAAGTTGCTCTACTAGCTTACCAAGATTTACTTGCTTTAAGCATCGCACATATGCCGCTTTCAAAACCTGACCCTTTAGCGGCGAAGAAGTACTTTCAGACTTTTCATTGTAAGTTTTTAGTGCAAGAGTCACTGTCATCGCTAATTCGTCAGTAGCGCATGAGTGAAAAGATATTCCAGCTTTCATAGTCTCGTGCTGTCTTATTTTCGCTTTTCCAAGCCCACTTTCTATATCAGCGATGAATTTTAATCCCTGACGTCTTTTTTCATCCTCAGATATAAGTCTTCGTAGCTTTACAGTCTCTTGCATAATTTTTTCGAACAAAATTCTCCCCCCATCAGGTAGGTATTGATGATTAAGCTTTTCATCTATTCCAGAGAGTATTATGGACAAGCGAGTCGCTATGCTCACGAAAAATTTTGGCCGTCGTGTCCCCAAAATTTGTTCGCATCACGCGACTTATATTAAGCCCCGATTCGTCCGGCGTC
>JBDKHQ010000065.1:0-2601 GCA_039797585.1 Pseudomonadota bacterium
GCCTGCGGTTTTATTCTGTTGAATGGTTTGCAGGGGACTGGAAGAATGACCTATATGACAGCTTTTCTGTTTGCATTGCTTATATTGGCTGCGGTTGTTCTTTGGTCGCTGGTTGAGCTGCATGCGGAATCTAAAAAGCAGCAGTTTGAGTAAGGGGCAGGCGCCTGCCTGCGGGTGCAGTTTTCTGAATTGCTGTGATAGTGTGCAAGCGGTATGAAAAGTGCTTGTATTTTGAAAAAATCTTCGCTAGTATTCTCAGTCGGTTGAACTTACTTATTGATAAGTAACAAGTTCAGCATGCAGGGCCTATAGCTCAGTTGGTTAGAGCAGCGGACTCATAATCCGTTGGTCCACAGTTCAAGTCTGTGTGGGCCCACCATATAAAACAACCACTTAGGTGCATTAATCCTAAGTGGTTTTTTTGTTTTTAGATTCTGGTAAGCAAATGGTAAGCAGCTTAAATCAACATTATTTTTAACAGGCTTTGTTGTATAAAGACTTTAAAGATAGAATTTACTGTAATTACTCAAATTCAAGTGAAAACGTGGGTATGGGGGCGATCTAATTCTGTAAATTTATTTAAGACGGCTATACGTGCATTAATCTCATTGATCTGACTGTCAAAATTCCTTGTGCTGAGTTTATCGCCTAATAATTTGATGCAATGCATCTCGGTTTCGACCAAGTTATCGCCGTTGATGCCATAGACCACTTTTTCCAAATGCTTATCACTAGACGCTTGACCATTTCAATAATTTATTCCTCTCTATATATTTCGTTCACTTGCCTTTCCAAAACTTTAAACTTTTCCTTAGTAGAATCACCGTATGTGTTTTTAGGTCTAAAATCACGTGTTGGGAGTGTTTAATGTCATAAGCCTGTCTGTATAGGCAGAGTCGATATCTATAGGAATTTGAGCAAGTAAGTTTCTAAATGCTTGTGAATCACTGACATCGTTGGCAGTTACTGTACAGTACTTGTTTCCAGGATTTTAGCATCTATATCGATATGTAGCTTAAGCCACTGCCGCTGATATTAAGGCTGATGCTTCGTACGTTTCCAATTGCTTTTACTTAAAAATTTCAAGTCAGTACAATCGACAATTAGATGCAGTCCATTGCTGCTTTTTTAATAGTTAATTGCAATATCAATATGCTTTTGTTTTCTACATAGGGTGGAGTATCTTGCGTTGAAAAATTCAAGCTAGATAGCCTAATAAGCTTTGAACCAAACCCAATTGAGATATTCCCTAAACCGATTCAGAGGAGATTATAAGAGTGTCAATTGCTTGTATGATAAATTTTAGGTGTGAGCTTATTCATTTGGAAATAGTATTGTTGAATAAGCTCCCAGAATGAGTTTATGCGATAAAGCCACTCTATCCTAGAATCTGTTTATATAGATTTACAAGGTTCTCATCTATGCAAGGAATTAAATGATTGATTTTAGGGTGAGCAATAAGATCAGCTTCAGTTCTTTTAGATTTTTCTCGAATTTCAATAGTCCAATTCCTATCTCTGTATTGTCGCCAATTTAATTTAATTTTAAGAGGACGATTATAGCCCTTTAACTCCATAATGAATATCTGATCACATATTTCATCGAATAAAAATATGTGTGAGCGCTCAAGATAATCATGTCTTTTTAGCAGCAATTCCAAAGTATTTATAATAAATGAACAGCAATCATTTACTAGACTTGTACTGCCAATACTATAACCCCATTGATGTAATAAATATAATGCACACAGGCTATCTAAAGATCCATATTGAGCTAATTTTTCTAAATCAGATTTATTAAAATCTTTTATATGTCCATTTATTATTAAATTTTCAAATATATAATTAGGAAGATTATTTAACTCTATTAAAATTAACTTTTCTTCTGTAGTTCGATATTTTAAATTTTTCCATATTGAGTGATTGATGATATTGGATGAGCCAATACATTTCGAATCAATAATATCAATCCATTCTTGCTGTGGGGTAGATAATCCAAACTTATATTTTTTAAATAAATTTGATTCATGACTTTTTTCAGTATCTTTACATAATAACTTTGCTAAACCGAAATCATTCTTAATTTTCCCAAAAGCTATTAATTGATTATGAAAGAAATCATACCAACTCAATGTTTTAGCGAAATCTATCCTAGTTCTTAGTGGGCGTCCCATATATCTCTCTTTTTTATTTAAGCTCATAAATATCTTAACCCAAATTCTGGTAAAGAAAAAATAGATTTTAAGACAATTTCATTACCAATTTATTTATGTTTTTATAAGTTGAAATCAACTGGAATTACAAAATATGGTACTTAAGCACAAACAAAAGCCCATTACAGATGATCGGCTTTTGTTAACAACTAAGGAAACAGCTAGGTTGCTGGGATATGCAGAACAAACATTGCGTAAATGGGCACTGTATGAAAATGGACCAATAAATCCTATTAGACATGGTCGTAGTCTTCGATGGAGTAAAGCAGAAGTCTACAAATTTGCTTGCTCACAAGAAGACTAAATTTGAAGATGATATGAGCTAGTTGCTCATATCTATTCATTAGACTGCTAGGCGAGTTAGGTAATGTAATAACGAATTATCTACA
>JBDKHQ010000066.1:0-10576 GCA_039797585.1 Pseudomonadota bacterium
CTTCGGCTGGTAACTTTAACATGGGTAATGTGAGTTACGAGAATCAAGCAGCTTTTCAGCATAGTAGTGCGCCTACGCAAAGTGCTGGTTTTGCTACAACAAATGATGGCCGTTATAAAAACACCTATTCTCAACACGGAATAACAACGCAGCAAGAGCAATCTAATTTGATTGCATCACCAAGCACTAGCAAATCATTGGAAAGAGCAACAGCACAATCAGTAGAAACGGCAGAAAGCCATGTTTCCTCAACAACAACTAACTTAGCCAAAGGCCGTGATGAAGCAATTCGTGAGTCATTTACCACAGGCAAGAGCGGTTCTAGTGTGACCAGTGCTGGAACGTCCACTCAACAACAAAATCAAACAGCGCAACAAAAATGACCGAAGCGGTTGTTGCCAGTGCTAAGGAATTTGCCAAAGGTCAAAATTGGAGCGCAGAACAAAAACAAAGCTTTGTCAATGAAGTGTCAGATAGCTTTAGTGGAGGTTTTTCTGGTGGATTATCTGGCAGTGTAGGGCCAGCTAACTTGGGTGTTAAAGTAGATAAATCGCATACGACAGCTAGTAAGGACAGCCAAGGTACAAGCTCAGGTACAGGCGAAACAGCACAAAACATGGAGAAATTTTTGGCATCTGAACAGGGAAAAACGGCACTGCAAAATGTTCAAAGCATTGCTCAATCAACTGCTAGTGGACATACCAATACAAGCAGCAAATCAGAAGACTCTCAACACGCTCACTCTGTAAGTAAAACACAGAAGTTGGAAGAGGCTCATAGTGAAGCTCTACAAGAGCTAAGAACAGCGAAAGAGATGCAAACCAATACCCAGAAATCTGGGTTTACGATGGACGTGAAGCAAACCGATGCGATGCTTTCCGACTTGCGTAAATCTGGCGTAGCTTACGAGAAAGGATTAGCTGATATTCAAGCTGGTCAATTTAATACTACGGAAGCAATTCAAACTCAAAATGTTATGGATCAGTTTGTACAGCGAAACATACAAGAGCGTTTGGACGTGACTAAAGAGAGTGCTAGAATAAAAGGTGAAGGGCAGGATGCTCAGGTGGATCTGCAAACAGAAGCTAGAATACCGAAATCCGTAAAAGATACAGGAACATTGGCAAAAGCGGCAGAAACACAGGCGAAAAATGCAGATAATGTGGCACAAGTACAAGCACAAACAGCCAACAATACGCTTGCTGGAACGTTTAGTGGTGTCGTAACAAATGAAAGTAATGGTGCGGCTAATGTGCAAAATGCCGTTCAAAATAACGGGGCATATCCTATGCCACAAGATCCAGATGATATACCTAAACCACCAGAAGTAGTTGGGGACATACCGCCCAATCCAAACAATCCAAATAGAAGGTAAATGGTGAACCAAATGCAACGGTTTGCAATTCAAGTCGATAGTGTTCTTATGCAGATAAGAAGCGTTTACATAAAAGCTATCTTATTTATGGAAGAGGCTTTATCTGTATTTTCAGGAGCGTCAAATATTGATTCGACTGTCAATAATGAAGAGCCAACGCTCGATGGCAGCTTTGATTTGATAAAAAATGAAGTCGATTCATTAAATGAAGAACAAAGAACTAATCCGAGTACGGGTTTACTAATGATCGGCGGAGTCGTAGATACGGATGGCAATCTTTTTGGAGCGGCTGGTCATCTTCATACGGATGGTTATTCGACATTAAGCTAATAAAGGACGATAGTTAGTAATAAGCATGAAAAAGGAAACGTATAAAAAGATGGCACGTTCAGGTGCGATCATCTCAACAATAGGACTGTTAGGTGTTGTAATTTCATCTAATTTCCTTGCTACCAGTATTTGTGGTTCATTCATGGTTTGGGGCTTGTACATTGTGAGCAACGCCTTAAACACCATCAAAGCAGTCAGGCTTCGTTGAAAACTTAGTAAGTGCAATGTCTAAAATGACTCCCCCCCTTCTTTGGACAAACTGAACTTACCGCAGCGCAACATACATAGCTAGATTCTATGATAGCGGTAAGTTGGCAGTAATCTTAATGTAATAGGACGCTATCTAAATTAGCTGAATCTATACACCAAGAGAAATAAATACTCTTGGTGGTTATCTATCTAACTGTTTTTTGTGTTAGGCACTAGCCCGCATACGAATATCGAACTCAGTTGCTTTTGCGATAGGCTTTACTTTTTTCCCTACTTTAACAAGCTCCACTAAACCGTGTTTTTCCATTGTATATAGCGTTCTACTCAAGTTTGAGCCAGCTCTGGAAGTCAAAGCTGACAGCTCCGTAATGGTTTCTGGGTGTTTCGTAGCAATTAATTTTAACAAGTCCATATTGGCGGTAGAAAGCACTTGTGAAACTGCATTGAGGCTTGTGAACCAAATTTTTGGTTCACCTTTCTTGGGTTTGTATTCACCTCTGGCAATAGCCAAAACACGTTGCCGAATGACTGTCTCTGAAGCTATGCCAATCACGATACGTTTAGTGGTTACCATGTCTATATTCCTTTGTGTTGCCTAATATAAATTTATATTTTTAATTAATTAACGAGTCTTTCGTCGATTTTTATGCGTTTCAATAGCTATATCAATGCCACTATAAAAGTCTGCAAGTAGTTTATCTAAATCTTCAAAGTCGTATGGAGTTCCTTTATCTGTCTGTGTTTTGTGCAAATGATCGTATTCTACTCTACGACCAGAAAATCGTTTATCACCAGAGACACTATGAGCATTATCATAACCAAAAATACGCTTGTTGGATGGATCATGCAATGTCAATTCATATTTCAAACCATGTGGATATTGAGGTGATACAGCAATAGGCAAAAAATGCAATTTGTACCAATAGCGATCATCTCGACAGACAATAAGACCATCCAAACTTTCTAGCACCAACTCCCAATCAGTTTTATTTAGCTGCTTTACCATGCTTTTTTACCTTCGTTATTATATCAGCGGATGATATAATAAAAAACGACGACTTGCAAGAAAATTGTAACTAATGTTGCATCTATATTGCTTTGTGTTGTGAATTGTGGTTTGCGTGATTATTTAGTTATCTCTTAAAGTAGTCATGCAAAAAACTTTTACCGTTCGTCGAGTGTGGTGTACGTCAATGAACGTATTTATAGTATTTTAAATGCTCTGTTTAAGCACTTTATGAGGTATATCATGAGCAAACAGTACGATAGCTGGTGTAGTCCATTGCATAGAGAAAATCAGCCTCCACTTTATGGTGGAGCGGCACGAAATGTCAGAGTTGCACGAAGCGGTGGTATGGATGTGATCATTAATAGAGCTGGTCGGCGCGCAGCTAAAGAAGCTTTAGAAGAAGCGAACTTATTTGTCACCGCTGCTAACGATACACAAAATGTTATTCCAATGAAGAAAAAGACACGGGGGAAGAATAGCTAATGGGTAGCTGTACTTGAGCTTGGTGATAATCCCACCAAGCTCAAATGCACCACGCGACAGCATAAATACACAAATTATTGCGTATTCATAAGAAAAACAGATAACTTCACTAATGGTATTCGCTAAGGCGAATGTTTCGGCGTGTTCTAGATCAACATTTAAACCCTATTTTCTCACGCCTATAATGACCTCATGCTTCGGTCATATTTGTCGCGCTAAGGCGCGGCTTTTATAGGGATTGGTTGATAGGGAAGGTGGTTTGCGAATGGAAGGTCACGAAATATAAGTCATTGAATATTAAAATATTACTGTACAAAGGCGTATTAAATACGCTATAATATCGGCAGATGGGAAGCACGAAGCAAGCCCAGCTCAATACGCCAAACGAGGCGAAGAGAAAAAAATTATGGCACAGGTAGTAAGCGGTCTTTTTAATGTCGGTAAAGGCAATTCAAAAACTGGTGTGATGCTGACAACGCGCTCACCACGCAACACTTGCCCTGATGATTGCGGCCTAAAATCCAACGGTTGCTACGCGGAAAACGCGCCAATCGTGTGGCATTGGGAAAAACAAGAAAAAAGCGAGCAATTCATGCTCGATGCCATTCGCCGTGTCCCTAAAGGTCATTTGTGGAGACATAACGAAGCAGGGGATTTTGTCAGCAATGGTGGCCTGATCGACGAAATTCACCTTGCCAAAATTGTGGACGCTAACCGCAACAAAAAAGGCTTTACTTACACCCACCACCGCCTTAACAACCACAATAAAAAGCTCATCAAAGAAGCCAACGAGAATGGCTTTACCATCAATCTAAGCGCGGACAATGCAGATATAGCTGATCGTTGTTTAGGGTTAGCAATCGCGCCTGTGTGCGTCCTGTTGCCACTCGGTACAAGTAACGTGAGTTACACGCCAGCAGGTCATAAAGTGGTCGCTTGCCCTGCGGAAAAAAGCAAAAAAGTCACTTGCGCCAGTTGTGGACTTTGCCAAAAAGCTGATCGTGATTACATTATAGGTTTTCGCGCTCATGGCACTAAGAAAAAACAAGCCAATCAAATCGCATTTAAAATGAGTTAAAAAATAAATACTCCCCCTTACGGGGGGGGGAGTACAACATATAGCAGTAAACCATTCTATTTTATACACTCCCTAAAATAGAATGATTTATCGTCACTGGATACATAATCCCACAACCATATTTGCGCGATCTAACCGCCTTTGCTAATGATTGATATTTGACAGGCTTAAGTTGTGGCCTTTGCTATTAGTTATTGAGTTAAAACCAACCCACCTTCTAATGACCGCTTTTGCTTTTGTTTTTTCATATAAAAACACTTGCAAAAAGCGTATTAAATACACTATAATACAAGCACAGGGGGAGCGGTCGTTTCCCCTATTTTCCAAACGTACCGAACGAGGTACAGGGGTCTAAAATGTCAAGTAAAATCAAAACCTTTAATTTTCACCAAGATGCTGGGCATGGTTGGTTGGCCGTCAAAAGAAAAGCATTGGAAGATGCGGATCTATTAAATCAGGTAACTAACTACTCATATCAACGAGGTGACACCGTATATCTTGAAGAAGATTGTGATATGGGCATCTGGATTAAACATCTGGAATCGAGCGGGATTCAATACACACTTAAATATAAGCATGCAAAAAACGATCATCCAAGCCCTATCAGAAATTACGATGGTTTTTCAAAAAATCATTAATCTCAAGTTAATCCCCTTAAATTAATTTTAGGGGGATTTTTCAATCAAAAACGCCGAACGAGGCGCAGGAAAAGTCTATGACAACCCGAATCAGCATAGCGAAAGCTTTGCAAATGGCTGGCTACATCACAAAAAGCGGACACTGTAACAAACTTAAATGCTATGCAGTTCACGCATACCACCCAAAGAACCCCACGTCAGCAGCATACATTGGTAAACGTCTTTTAGATGGCTCTTATACGCTTTACAATGCTAGAGAAAAACTTGTCTATACCCTGAAACAAAAGGAGTGTGGCAAAATGATTTTGCCGTATATTAAAAATATTACGCCCAAAATTAGAAGGTCTGTTTTTATGGAAAATGACGAATTTGCTTATCTTTGTGTTGAGGCTGGGCTGAAAGCACCTGATTTAAGAAAGCTATTTAATGTACCAAAATCAGAAGTATTGCTATGGTTGAATGATGATGACTTCGATGATTATCATCATGAGATCCCTGAAAAGGTCATCTTGCGTGTAAGAAAGCAGCTTGAATACACACTTAGCATGGTCGAAAGAAATGTAAATTTTGTCTTAGAAAAGAAACCAGTGCTAGGAACAAAAATTTTACTACTCTCGTATAAAACACAAAAAGAACTGTCTCGAAATAGTCCAAGCCTGATTAGCATCAACTATCACGCAGCAATCTTAAGAAGAACAGAAATACGATTGGAAAAACTAGGCTATAAAATTGAAACAGCTTATATAAAAAAATCACTGGTAAATTATGAAGGATGGTATGCAAGCCTCAAAGATGCCATTTTAGTCATACCCATTGACTACAAAGTAGATTAAAAAATCACTTCCAATAAACCCGCAAAAAGCGTATTAAATACACTATAATACGGACACAGGGGGAGCGGTCGTTTCTCCCATTTTCCAAACGTACCGAACGAGGTACAGGGGTCTAAAATGTCAAATGCTAATGCCGTAGAAGTGATTCAACAAGGTAAAGTCAACCTTGAAATCAATTTTGCAGATTGCGAATACATGGTTTATTTATATATTTACAAAAATCAAATTGGTTGCTTTATTTCTTTCAGAGGTAAAGGCGATAGAGCCATCACGGAAGAACAATACAAAGCTATCAAAGCCATGCCACAAGCATGGAGAAACACATCTCACGGAATGGAGTGGGTTGGGCTTATTCTTGACGAGCACCATGTTTTTATGGATGAGTATTGGAACATTAAAGAGTATTTTGCATTGTTTCAAATCGGCAATGAAAAACAAGTGTTAGGTATTGGCCGCTCGATGGATGAAGCAAGAAATGATGCAAAACAATGGTTTGACAATGACACGGGCATTATTCAACTGACATCAACCGATGATCTTAAAGGCCGTGTTGTGGGTGATAGTGCGATTGCGCGTTGCACAAAGGCACTTTATGACAAAGTTAAAAGTGATGGCAAGGTTTGTTACATTGCAACAAAAAATGGAATCGTTTGCCTTAAGAGTGAACTTTTATAAAATAAAGCTTCTAAAGGCGTATTAAATACGCTACAATACAGGCACAGGGGGAGCGGTCGTTTCCCCCATTTTCCAAACGTACCGAACGAGGTACAGGGGTCTAAAAATGAAAGTGAAGGCGTTCTATTTTACGGTTAAAAAGATTGCAACTACCAAATTTATTAAGTTTAGTGACTTGGCGAAGGATACACAGGAAGAGTTTTTAGAGGACGAAGGGCAGGAAGCTGAAAGTTTCAAATTTTTTCGTTATGACGACATTCTATTTCACTTGGAAGAGTTGCAGGTTATAGATCCTGACTTTCGTTTTTGTCAGCCAATTTTTAATAAAAATAGTAATTGCCCAACTCATTGGGGTAGATACCAAAGCCCCGAAGGACGAGATTATTATCTTCTTGTCTGCGTAGTTACTGAAAAAAAACTAATCGTCGGTAAAGTGAATCGTTACTAAGACTCAAAAAGGCGCAGATTATGCTGCGCCTAACTGCGGATGGAAGGTGTAGAAATGGCTAGGGTTAGTGAAACAGCAAGTGTTGAAGAGTGGAAAGCTGCAAGAAAAGCAGCAACCAAAGATGACAAAAAAATGACTCAGGCAGAGGTTGCGAAGATGTTATATAGCTCTCTGGAGTCAGTTAAAAGTTGGGATATTGGTCGCAATCAGATCCATCGCGGGCTATTCAATTATTTTTTGCTGATGACTAAGCAACACCCTGATGGGCTAGTATATATTCCATTTGAACCAGCAACAGATAAAAACTAAAACAGCTTATAAGGAGTGTATAAAATGGAAAAATTCAAAACCACAGAGCAACTGCTAAAAGAATGGGAGCAGAAGCAATATGGACATAAAGGTGCAAAAAAAAATGGTGTTGAAGTATTACCGCAACAGGAGTTGAAGTTTTCAACTGAGTCTGTGACAGATACAACCTTAAAAACCGATAAGGAAACAGAAACAGTAAAGAGTAAGGCTGCGGACGATTATTTTGTTTGTGACTTACAGAACTATTCTTTTAAAGATGATACCGCAACGATGGAAGCTCCAATTTTTAGTTTATCCACTCAAGAAGACCAAAAACTTTGGGTTTGGACAAGTGGCGATGGGAAAAAAACGGTTGAGGTTGCGCCAAGTTTTTATGGACGAGCCACTGTATTTGACAAAGATGTTTTAATATTTGCAGCTAGTCAGCTTACTGGGGCTATAAATAGAGGTGAGACACCATCTAGAAAAATACGTTTTAAAGCCTATGACTATTTAAATACAACTATGCGAAATACTTCTGGGGATAATTACGAAAGATTTAAAATGTCATTAAAAAGACTGCAAGGCACTCAAATAACAACAAATATAAAAACGGGGAAAAGTCGTATAGCAAAAGGATTTGGGATTATTGATGATTGGCAAATTGTAGAAAAATCAGAAAAAAGTGATCAAATGGTTGCGATTGAAATCACTTTATCAGAATGGCTATATAATGCAATTGTGGATCAAGAAGTATTAACAATTACACCTAAATATTTTGAATTACGAAAACCATTAGAGCGTCGTTTATATGAAATCGCTCGTAAGCATGTTGGAAAACAAAAATCGTGGAGAATAACACTTGAAAACTTACGCGATAAATGTGGAAGTGTTCGAGAGTTGAGAAGATTTAGATTGGATATGAAAAATATATGTGTAGCGAATAATCTACCTGATTATCAGTTTTCATTAGATGAAGACATAGTAACATTTTCTGTTAAAGAGTAATTAAATAAATACTGCCTAGAGTTAAATCCTCGTCGTTTCGCGGACATTTTAGAATAAAAAACAACCATATTCGAGTGGCAAATCAGTCCGTTTAGTCTTAAAAGATCTGTTGAACTCTCGTCGTTTCGCGGACATTTTAGGATGAAAAACCACATAGAGTGGCTATCGCGTGTATATGTGGGCTTAAAAGATCTGTTGAATCCTCGTCGTTTCGCGGACATTTTAGGATAAAAAACAACCTGCTTTTAGGAAAAAGCAATATATTTACTACTTTTTTAGTATAAATACTCTAGGCAAATATATATTCTATTACTATCGTCGTTTCGCGGACATTTTAGGATGAAAAACAAGCTGCTTTTGGTGGTATATCGCGTGTATGTTTAGGCTTAAAAGACCAGTTGAACCCTCGTCGTTTCGCGGACATTTCCTCGTCGTTTCGCGGACATTTCCTCGTCGTTTCGCGGACATTTCCTCGTCGTTTCGCGGACATTTTCGAGGTTTTCTTCTACTATGCTTTTTCTTTAACTGCTTTTAACTCTTTTTTAACTGTATTTAACGCAAACTGTATAAATTTTTTTTTGGAGCTAAACCAATGCATCATCATCAAGCGGACAAAAGCTCTTTTAGGATTAAAAAATTAGTACACGACTTCAAAAAGCTAAATTGTAAATAAAAACATCATGTAATTTTTTTTTAAGACCGATGAACGGTAGAAAAAAAGGAACGAGTGGTTTTTAAGTCTGTGCAGAAAATTTCAAAACCGAGTCTCAGACCAAACAAGACACAGACGCAGACAAGAAAATTTCACAATGAAGAAACCATGAGTTGAAAGGCAAAAAGCAAAAGCGGTTTGATCGTAGGCGATATCACTGATGACTCATCAAACACTCATTGTCGCGCATCTTGAGTTCAGAGCAGCTAAGTAAAAACAAAAATACAGAAGACAAGTGAAAACCTTAAAAATCGTTCAAAAACAAGCTTTGCAGTGTTTGAATAACTCGAAACAAGTGCTTAAACGCCATAAAATGCGTTTCTATAGCGTTTAAATCGGTTTTTTGATAAAGGGTACTGGCCGTCTTCTTTTCTCTCGTTAAAACGCAATATAGAGCATTTGAAGAGGATGGTGCAAAAAATCATAAAAGTAGAAGCTTGTCTTCAATTTGGAGTAAAGAAAAGCTGACCATAGACCATGCTTTCCCTTCAAACATAATCAATTTTTAAAACTTATTCTTATCAAATAATTTTTGATAAGTCGATCTGTATTATATATAATACAGCATTATATTTCTGTTAAATTCATATATAAGAGTATTAGCCTCATGTCCGATAATAGAAAGTCTGTCTTTTTATCAAATTCATCTTCGGAAATTATCGGGGCTTTTAGCAGTGGTCGTCTTAATGCGATAATTGAAAGGTATGGGGTTTTAATAAAAACTCAAAATATTGAAATTTTGTTTTCGCCACTTGAAATGAATATTTTATTTGATGTTAGTAAAGTTTCAGCAACAAGAGAGAGATCGCCTTGGGAAGATTTACAGGCTAAAACGCTAGTATCGAAAATAAAAACATATACAAAGTGTGAATTTAATAAAGATGAATTTTTATTAAAGTTATTAAATCTTAGCATTGCTCAAGAAATGGCTTTAGTAGAGAAAATAGAAAAATATTGGGTTGCTGAAAGAGTGATGCTTTTTAATGAGTACAGAGAGAGTAAAATAAAAAAATAGGTAGTGTATAAATTCGACGTGACAAAAAAACTGTAGCCATTGGTGCTCAATGGTTTCATAGGAATATCACGTTACTTTTACACACTACCAAAAAATAATTCGGTAATTTACTGTTTTTTGATTTAAACACACAAAAGGAAGAAGGACGTAATGTAGTTCAAAATAGGTCTTATCATTGCTGCTGTTTCGACAAGTGCAATTGCTGAAACAACGGTGAATGAAAAGGAATACAACCTACCAAAATGCTCAAAACCTATTGCTAGTGTCATGGTAGGCAATATGTCTTGTAAGTCGGCAGCTTGCCAGCAAGGTGCGGCAGATGTAGGTCGAAGTAATGCTTTGATGGCAATGGCGGCTCAAATGGCTTCTGGACAATCAGAAAGTACATTCCCAGCGATCGGTGATGGCTTAAAAGCAATGTTGACAACGGCTATGAAAGAAACGGGTTGTTTCGATATTCAAGAACGTGAAGCG
>JBDKHQ010000067.1:0-6034 GCA_039797585.1 Pseudomonadota bacterium
CTGCGTGCAGTGGCTACCACCATGACTTGACGGCGTGATGCGTTTCCTGCTTCGCCCGTCAACGCACGCCTATCGCGGGCTCTTCGACCGCACTTCGTGCTCTCCATGTCTCATCGATCGAATTGATAGTTATCTTCAATGGGTTTATTAGTAAACAAGTCATTTATTAATTGAATAAGGGGTTGTTTTTTTGCTGGTGAAAGCATCAAAATGGAGGCTAAATCAGAAAAAATTTGATCTTTAAGACCCTTCAGATGGTTTTCTCTCTCAATAGAATCCTGCCAAAAATTGATATTTTCATTGTCACAGACATCATCTTGAATTTGGTAAGCTAAACCTAGGTTATTACCCACTTTTTTGAGAGTTAAAAGATTATCATCAGATAAATCAGCAACTATGCCGGGCAACTGAAAGGCAGCCACAAATAACGCCCCGGTTTTTAAAGAATGAATGTTTTCAGCACTCGATTTACCTGCACAACCTGAACCACTAAAGTCCATGGCTTGCCCCGCCACCATACCCCATGGCCCTGCTGCTTTTGCCAATACTTTCAACATTTTTACGATTTTAATAGGCTGTAAAGGAGCTTTCAGCAACACATCAAAAGCTAAAGCTTGTAAAGCATCACCTGCCAATAAAGCCATACCCTCGCCAAATTGTTTATGACAACTAGGCTTCCCGCGTCGCCAATCATCATTGTCCATGCTAGGCAGATCATCATGTATCAATGAATAAGCGTGAATTAATTCAATCGCGCAGGCAGCTTGATCTAACTCCTGTAGAGATATTCCCAGAGCAATTCCCAAAGTATAAATGGCTAAAGGTCTTAAACGTTTCCCACCGTTCAAAACCGCATAACACATTGCATCATAGAGTAGTTTTGATGGCGGAGAAGGATTTGACAAACAACTCGTTAATAACTGATTAACGCGTTCTTGATAGCTTTCAAAATCAGTTTCTATGTTCACTAGGCTAATTCTTCATTGACTTCAAAAGGCAGCAATTCATTTTGCTGGTTGGTACTCGTGTTCATTAAAATTTGCACTTTTTGCTCTGCCTTTTTTAAGGTCAATTGACAATCCTTCAATAAACTCACGGCTCGACTAAATTGCTCGAGAGAATCTTCTAGTGTTGAATTACCGCGTTCCATTTGCTCAACAATTTTTTCGAGTTCTTGCAAACCTTTTTCGAATTGAAAAACCGTATTTTTTTTTGTCTTTGGCATGAAAATGACCTCATTTTTACCTATGCTTGGATAGCTGAAATTAAGCTACAGACTTGTTAAACCGCAAAATAATTTTAATGATTATGAAAGCCTCATAAAGTGATGTCAAATAATGACAAGAATTGTTACCATATCCATGGCATTACAAGATAGAAATAGCCATGAAATCAGAAGCATGAACTATATAGTTCTCTAGGAAAATAATCGATGTTTGTAGAAAAAATTCTAGTTTATTTTGGTTTGATATTCTTATCCCAGTTATGTTGGGCCGGCGAGGTCCATGAATATCATTTAAAAAATGGATTAACTTTACTGATCAAAGAGGATCATCGAGCTCCGGTAGTCATTTCAGAGATCTGGTACAAAGTCGGCAGTAGTTATGAGCCTAATGGAATAACAGGCATCTCACACGCTTTAGAGCATATGATGTTTCGCGGAACTGGAAAATTTGGACCGGGTGTGCTGGAAAAGATTGTCTCAGAAAATGGAGGAGAACAAAATGCTTTCACCGATTCAGATTTTACTGCTTATTATCAAAAATTTTCTGCAGATAAATTAGCGGTTAGTTTTGAATTAGAAGCCGATAGGATGCGAAATTTATTATTGCGTCCACAGGATTTTCTTAAGGAAATTCAGGTGGTAATGGAAGAAAGACGCATGCGCGTCGATGATAATCCCCAAGAAATTTTGCTAGAACGTCTTAACGCCGCTGCTTTTGTTGCAAGTCCTTACCATCATCCCGTCATCGGCTGGAAAAATGATCTGCAAAATATGACCGTTGAAGATTTACGTAAATGGTATGAAACCTGGTACGCGCCTAATAATGCGATACTTGTCGTCGTCGGTGATGTAAATCCCAATCTAGTTTATCAATTAGCACAAACTTATTTTTCTAATTTGAAACCTATCATTCTCCCTAAAATAAAACCAGAAAAAGACTTATCACCATTAGGAGAAAAGCGTCTTATTATACATACCCCTGCTCAGCTACCTTGGCTGGTTATGGCTTATCCAGTACCGGTTATTAAGCAAGGCGTAAATAGCCAGGATCCTTATGTTTTAGATCTTATTGCAACATTATTATCAGGAGGTAATAGTGCTCGTTTTGCAAAAAATCTTATCCGAGATCAGCAAATAGCTGCCGATGCTAATGCATTTTACAATCCTGTAGGCCGCTTAGATAGCTTGTTTTTATTGCAAGCCACTCCAACACCTGGACACACTTTACCTGAACTTGAATCAAGTATATTAAAGCAAATCAAGCAATTACAAACCTTTAGTGTCAATACTGAAGAATTGGCACGCGCAAAAGCACAAATAGCTGCTGACAAAATATACCGCGAGGATTCTATAACTACAGAGGCATATGAACTTGGAAGTTTAGCGGCAATCAACTTGCCCTGGCAAATACAACGCGATTATCTAAAACATATTAATGCTATCACACCACGTCAAATACAAACGGTTGCCAATAAATATTTGTTAGCTTCTCATTTGACTATAGCCTACTTACTTCCCTTACCCATCAAGTCAACTGATTCTAATTCTTTATCAGTTATAGGATCTACGCATGCGCATTAAACTTTTCTTTTATTTTTTGACTTTTTTATCGGTATTTGTTAATGGCATTACACAAGCTGAAACTCCACACGTTATTCTAAAAATTGAACACTGGTCTACAAAAAATGGCGTGCCGGTTTATTTTGTTGCTAAAAACGAAATACCCATTATAGATATCGGTGTATTGTTTCATGCGGGTTCTGCTCAAGATAATCATTCGCCGGGAATTGCTCAATTTACCGCCCAAATGCTAGACCAAGGCACTCAAAATTTAAATGTAGATCAAATTGCCAACCGATTTGAAGCGACCGGAGCTCATTATAGTGCTGGAATTAATCAAGACATGACCGTCCTAAATCTACGTTCACTCAGTGCTCCACAATACTTCAATCCAGCATTCAGCACGTTTTCTGTCTTACTTAGGGATGCCACTTTCCCGCAAACCGCTATAAATCGAATAAAAAAACAAATGCTAATATCTCTGCAACAAGAGTCACAAACTCCTAGTGCACTCGCAGTTAAAACCTTTTATCAGACCTTGTATGGCTCCCATCCTTACGCTTCACCAATATTAGGGAATAAAACAAGTATCGAGCAAGTATCCCAAGAGCAAATATTAAACTTTTATCATCACAACTACGTTGCAAAAAACGCCATGATAGCGATCGTAGGAAATGTAACGCAAGCTAAAGCAATGAGCATTGCCGAACAGCTCTCAGGTATGTTGGCACTAGGGAAAGCTTCTTTACCCATGAAGGCACCCTCAATGCCACACATAAAAAATCACATCATAAAAGTTTCCTATCCTTCCAAACAAACGACTATTTTTCTAGGCCAAATCGGGATTGCTGTAAAAGACCCTGACTATTTTCCTCTAGTTGTCGGTAACCAAATTTTAGGCGGTGGAATACTTACCTCAAAACTTTTTAATGAAGTTAGAAATAAACGAGGCTTATGTTATGGAATAAACAGTGGATTCAAACCATTACAAGCTGCTGGTCCCTTCTTCATTGGGTTACAAACGCGTCGAGATCAAGCTGCTAAAGCCCTTTCTCTGACTCAACAAACTTTGAAAAATTTTCTGGCCAAGGGACCCACTTCGCAAGAATTACAAGGAGCCAAGCAAGCCCTTATAGGCAGTTTCCCGTCTTCTATTGCTAGTAATGAAGGCATTTTAGCCGCTACAGAAAAAATTGGTTTTTATCAGCTGCCTTTAAATTATTTAGATACCTATCAACAAAAAATTAATTCTGTCAATTTAGAACAAATTAGACACGCTTTTCAAAGAATTAAACCAGAAAAGATGATAGTGGTCATGTTGGGAAAACAATAATTACATAGAATAAAATATTGGATTGTGTGGCTGATCTATAACATCCACAGGGGAAACAACAGGAGGTAGGTAATAAAATGTAGCGGGTGTAACTAAATGCGCTGCGGAAGACCCATATGAGATCATCGGCGCAGAGGAAGCCTGAGCCGCCGTCTGCATAGGTTCAAAATTTATCCTGTTTTCTGCTGCGTTATCTGTATAAAGAGGATCTATCAGCTTCACATAGTTAAGCCAGTCGGGAGCAATTGTCCGCAATTTATATATAATTTCCTGTTTATTTTTAAGTTCCAACTCCATAGCAACCTTTAACTGATTTACCTTATCTACTTGCTTGCTAAAATCAGACATATTACCTGCTTCTTCCATTTGTTTTAGCGAATTGGCGGGAAGAATTTGCTTGGTAAAATTTATGTGAAAACGAGAAAGTTTTTCCTCTTCATCTGCTAAGTTTTTTAAGGAATTATTATAACTAATACTTATTTTAAAATATTCGGTTAGTAAAGCACGCAGAGATATCTCTGTTAAATTTTCATTACTATGAATACTTTGCTCAACCCGCCTAATACAGAGAAACATTCTATTTAACGTTTCATCTAACCATTTTTCATTTATTACTAGAAACTTCCTAAACAAAATAAAAAATTGTGAATTTGCAAACGTTTCTCTATCTTTCTGGAATGTTAAATCAGCTTTTTTAGCAAAAACCTCATGATTATAATATGCTAAGATTTTTAGAAATGCACATGATCCATTCTGTAAAATCGATAAAGTAGAATTTTCAATAATATTAAAAAGCTCATAAAGTTGCAATTGTTTTTCATATCTCCAAACTTCAAAATTATTTTTCCATTCCTCTAATTCAGCAGAAATTTTATTATCCGGTCCAAATTGTGCATCGTTGGGTAAGGAATTTATAACAAAGCTTTTTTCATCTAATGAGATTTTTTCTTGATTATTTGTTTCTAAATCTGTGTCAGAAACTTCACATAAGATTGATGTATTTAATGATTGAATACTCCCTTCATCCAAATTATCCGTTGAAATAATTATTTTCGTTGCTACTGATTCAGCAGAATGTAGATCATCGATCGTTTTTTCAGCAATGGTAGAAGTTGTTGCTTTAAATTTAGGACATGCGATTTTTTTGGATCCAATAAGTTTATCTGAAGATTTATTTAATAAATGAATTTTATCGCTAAAAAGATTAAATGCTTTTTGGTATTCACCTGCTTTTATTACTAAAGTACATAATTCAATCAATTGTTCATTTTTATCACATTTAATTATTCTTATGATTTTTTCTAATAAATTAAATTTTTCTTTTAAATTGTCATAATCATTAGATAGCTTCCCATTTATTTGACGTTTTTCGTTTTTGGTCAGCGAATTAGAAAAAAATTGAGAACTACTGTGGTCTTCTATAAAAGAAGTAGATAACCTGTTTAAAATTTTTTTTGCTTCATTATTACAATTGCGATATTTTTTTATTATTGGGTTAACTTGATCAATCAAAAGTTCTATCGAGGAATAGGAGCGTTTAATGAGTTCTTGCAATTGAGTTAATTTCTTTTTACGATCTTTTCTT
This sequence comes from Pseudomonadota bacterium, assembly GCA_039797585.1. Classification (GTDB taxonomy): domain Bacteria; phylum Pseudomonadota; class Gammaproteobacteria; order Diplorickettsiales; family Diplorickettsiaceae; genus Aquirickettsiella. The sequence continues at coordinate 5,704 of JBDKHQ010000067.1, forward strand.
ACAATTAAATTATTTTTAATTACAAGATCTTCTGCTAGTTCTAATAGTTTTGGCAAACTTAAACTTGCTAAATTATGACTTTCTTTTACATGATTCCAACTACCTAAACTCGATGAGAGCCTCTGTATTGATGAGGAAATCTGGCCCAAAGCAGAGGAAACTTTTTGACGGAATTGATTTATATCTTGTGTGTTTTCTTTTATATGCTTTAAACTCCCAGATAAATTTTCTGACAAGCAACTTAGTGACTCAGAAAGGTATTCTATAGATTTATTTAAATGTGCTTCATTAGTTTTATTTATTTTTTCAGATTTAGATTTATTAATAAACT
>JBDKHQ010000068.1:0-3526 GCA_039797585.1 Pseudomonadota bacterium
GCTCATACTTTTTTAAAAGCAAAAGCTCCAAAGTTCGCACCCATTCGGGATGCTCTGTTCTTCTCGCTTAAAATCAAAAGGAAGTTTGTAATCAGGGAAAAGGCATGGCAAAATTTTTATATTGCTCAATCGCTCGTAGACACTCGCTCGGTTTTGTAAGTTATTTTTATTATTTTCTAATCTAAAAGTTAATTTTACTAAATAAAATAAAGGAATAATACATGCAGGCTTTTATAACAAAAGGTTGTTTTACTGATCATGGTGGTAAAATTATACAGGGCGATGATTCTTGGATTATTGAGGGTAAAGGTATTCATTTAGAGGGAATGACTCATTATTGCCCTAAATGTAAAGTTTTATCTAAAGCTATAGCTACAGAAAATGGTTTCATGCAAATTAATGGGAGAAATCCTATAGTTGCAGGTGATGTTTCAACTTGTGGTGCAAAATATATAAAAATTTCGGATTTAGCTGTACGTAGTCGAGGTTCAGGTTTATTAAACAACCTACATAATATTATTAATAAATTGAAATTTGACGAGCGAGTACAACTAATTGATAAAGATGATAATGAGCCTTTAGCAAATGTTCCATATTATTTAAAAAACTCTCTAACTGGAGACATAGTTGCTCAAGGTACAACAGATCACAATGGATATACTGATAGGTTTTATACTGAAAAATCTGAAGATATCGATATTTTTATCGGGGAAGTAGAGTGACCCAAGGGAAATGCACAACCAATAAAGAAACTGATTCAGTGCATCAACAGCCAATTAGTTTAAAGGAATATTTGATTTGTATTTACTATGATAAAGCAGTCAAAGGTGATGATAAAGCGTTTCAGCGTGCATCCAATCACTGTCTTTCACAGCTAAAATTAAAAAATTGTGGTGAAAATTTTGTTTTTAAAGAATATAAAGTTACGTCAGGTCAGGACTTTAAAACCATATGGTCTGCTATATTCGCAGAGTTAAATAAAAACGTTGCCAAAGTGAAAGAAATGCATGTTTTTAGCCATTCTAGTAAGACTGATGGGGGTAACGATGGTTTAGAGTTTTTAAGTACTAGAGACGCACGTAATGAAGTTTTAGAAGATGGGACTATTTCTTACAGTGAAATATCACAATTAGAAAAATTACGCTGGTCTCCTGATGCGAATTTAGTTTTGCATGGTTGTAATACAGGTCTTAGAGGTACATCCGTGCAGTCTATTGCTGATGTATTTGCGATTAGGCAAGCAAAATGCAGAGTACATGGTCAAAAGGGATGGGCTTATTTTTCAATGAAAGAAGTCGTTTATGAACGTACATCACCTACCGATAAAGAGATTTATTTATGGGCTTATAGTAGAGGAAATAATAGCTACGTTGGTAATGTCACAGGTGGTGAGAAAATCCCTGCCCTAATCGTTGAAAAGAAGAAGTAATCATATGAAAAGAAGAATATTATTCTGGCTATCCGCTTTAAATTTGATTAGCGTAGTTTTGATTTACATACTTTCGTTTATCACAAAAAATAACCACTATGCTATATCGGTAGATACGTTTTTTTTAGCATCCTCAATTGTTCTATTCATATTGGCGTTGATACTTAGGAATACAAAAGCAATATCAATCAGCTTGTTATCTATTGTACTTGCTATAGGCATGAATATTTTTAATATCAGTATTAGCTATCAAAAGTGGATTGAACGGGAACAACCCGAACTAGGTAAGAGGTAGGACATTGAATGTCCTGATTAAGTTAGGATACATCGTTAAAAATGAAATAAAGCTCGATACTTTGAAATATGGTTTTAACCATGTTTCAAAGTCGAGCCACTTTGCGACTGCTACAATCTAATTTCTAATGAGAAAAACCAAGCAAAGTACCGATCAACTAGTATTTTTTAGGGTCGATCTGACACCAGTCATACGTTTTTTCTTTGACATTATTCGGTTCAAATGAGTAACACGGCTTTTTAGTCATAATTCTGACTAATGTTTTCCCATCATGCTCCTCGATTTGTAACGGATATTTTTTTAGTACAGCCATATCAGCTCTACGTTCATCAATTTCATCTTTGCTTGGCACGTACAAGAAGATTGCCAAAATGAACACCATCATCACAGCGACAAACGTACTGGCAAAAATAATGATAAGTTTTAAGTTGAGCCTGTTTGTAGCTTCGTTTAATGCCTGAATACTGTTGTTTAATGCGCCTGTGTGCTTCTTATTTGCGTTTTCTAGCGATTTTTCAGCCTTGTCTAGCACTCCGCTAGCGACTTGGTTGTAAAACTGCTCTAATCGCTTGTTATCGTCTGCTATGGCTTCTCTGTATTCCTTCATGGATGCCAGTAAAATATATAATTGATCATCTAAATCATCGTTTTGGTTGCTCATAGCGAGTATCCGCCTCTATCCAATTTTTGAGATGCCTTGCGGAGTGCTTGCTCGGCTCGTTGTTTATCTAATTCTTGCTGTCGCTTCATTTCCGCTTGGCGTTCCAGTTCTAGACGTTTGGTTTCTTGGTTCTTCTGCCATTGATCAAAACCTTGATCGACACGGTTTAAACCACGCTGTAAAACGCTTTCTTTCTGCTGTTTCTGTTGGTCAAGTTGTTGGGTATTCTGCTGTTTCACATTGTCATTGAAACGGCTGATTTCAGTGTCTATGCCTTGTCTGCGTAACTGAGTGACTTTGGTGCCTTCGTGAATCGTGGCTTGCAGACCGTTGCCTTGATCAGCATAGCTGCGGTGATCTATTTTTTCATTGTGCCCAGCTTGTTCCAGGGCGTAATTCGCCAGGTCTGCCCATTTTGTCCGGATAGCTTTAATTTCTTCTTGGGTTGTACCCATATTTAGGCTTTTTCGTTTGGTGTTGCTGAGTTCAATATCTGCCTTGGTGGTCAGAATCAGTTTATTGTCAGGGTCTAATTCAGCCTTTCGGGTCGTCAGCATAATATGGGCGTGATGGTTTTTATCATTACCGCCTTTACTGGGTTCATGGATGGCTAGATCTGCAATCACGCCATAGCGGTCAACAATAGATTGGGCGAAGTTTTTGGCAACGTCCTTGCGTTGATCTGCGGTTAATTCATCAGGTAGGGCAATCACCCATTCTCTAGCGGTTCGGGCATCTTTGCGGTTTTCAGATTTTTCTGCCAAGTTCCAAAGTTCGCCACGATCAATTTGAATATCTAAATTAGACAGAATTTCAGAATGAGCGACACCCTCTTTTCTCGTAAAGTCGTGGGTAAGTCCTGTGCGTTCATCTTTTAATTTTTCTCCTGAGCGATAGGCACTAGATGCAACCGCAGTTCTCCCCGAACTTCGGTTAACCGTTTTAGTTGAACAGTGATAAATTGCCATGCAGTCGCCTTGGGGTGCTTTTGCTTTTGGGGTTAAGGGGATTCCCCTTACGCAAACTTTGACTTGGATGAAATCCAAGTCGTAAGTGCGCATTTCATGAAAAACACGATAGCATATAGCCCGCTTGAATTTCAATTCATAGGGCCTTATGCTTGAGTGGTTTTCTATATCCC
>JBDKHQ010000069.1:0-11509 GCA_039797585.1 Pseudomonadota bacterium
TTAATTTTTTAAATACTTTAAAAAAAATAGGTCTTGATCTAAAATTAACTGAAATTATTCAAAATAAATCTCGTTTTAAAATTGACAACCAATCTAAATTAATTAAGGAACTCGATAAAAACTTAATCGCTTTATTCTGTATCGATTCATCTGCGAACTTTAATTTTGGCTATGAAATCCCTGAAAATTTTTCAGAAAACAGCGCGCCATTATGCTGTGTACAAATCTTCTCTGGCAAACAATTATCAAAAAAAATATATCTTTTTCCTAGTAGTGCGCAATCTTTAACAAATACAGTTTCTACATTAAAAAATAATCCTTCTATTAATTTACAAAATTTAGAAATTCCTTATGTAGAATATATTCCTTCTCGTTCCAAATCAGAACAGCAATATGATAGAGAGATTCAGGTTCGTATAAATCTTCAAACGATTATTGCTGAAATTATTACTCATCTTGAAAAACCGAAATGTTTTCGAAAAAATGGCTTAGAAAAAGCGAGTATATTTAAAAACATGGCTAAATCTATTGCTAACGGTGAAGCATTAGGCAATATTTCCTCCAAATTAAATCAGCATGATACCTGGAAGCTTCTTTCTCAACATAGAGACCCTTGGGGCTTTCTTTCATTCTTTAAAGGTAAAACCCATTCCTTAATTGCATGGAAAGCATTGAAAGATGAAATCTCTAATTTTGCTAGCTCATCCCATACGCAAACGCTGTCTAATTAATTCCTAAGCTAATCAAGTTTTTCATCTGTAGCTTAATTTTCTTTACCAATTAAACCTATGAAGCTACACTTTTATTAATCGGCTTGTTGATTTTTACGGATTTCCACATAAGTAGCACATGATGAACAACTATAAATTACTTATCCTTGATTTTGATGGCACACTTTGCGCCACGCATGATGCCATATTATTTTGCATTAAACGTACTTATAAGACGTTGCATATGACCATGCCAAACCATGACTTCATTGATGAAACAATCCGCGCAGGCCTAGGCATGGAAAAAACTTTGGAAGTTCTTACCCCCGATCTTAATCAACAAGAAATTCAGCATTTATTATCTACTTATGAAGCGATTTACTTAACTGAAGGTGAGAATAAAAGCGCCCCATTTCCTAAAGCTGCAGAAACATTAGCGAAACTTTATGCTGCAGGTTTCATTCTCACGGTGGTCAGTAACAAAGCTGTCGCGGCCGTTAATACTGCCTTAGAACGCTTTCAATTAAAACAATATATTGCTATGGTCATCGGCGATACAAAAACACTGAGAAAAAAACCCGATCCTATGGCCTATATTGATTTCATTAAACCAAAATATAAGGATATAACTCCGAAACAGATCTTAATGGTAGGCGACACACCGGCCGATTTATTATTTGCGCAAAATATTGGTGCTGACTCGTGTTGGGCAGAATATGGATATGGTGATGAAACAACGTGCCTGGCTCTTAACCCAACTTATACGATTAAGCACTTGGCTGATATTTTGGAAATTCTAATTTAAATCTAATGCTGTTTTGTTGCGATTTGCTGTAGCTTTTTTTCTATGGCTGTTAATCGGTCATCAATATTAGCAAAGTAATTCTGCACCGTTTCCACCAACAGCATTGTTTTCATATCAGGTTCGATATTAACTTTATCACCTATATTTTTGTTGGAAAAATTGGTTTTGCGTAATGTTTCTGGAATCAAGTGCACTTCAAAACTATGTTGTTTTTTATCCGTCAAGCCTACGGTTAAACTGGAACCATCCACGGCGATATAACCTTTTGGCTTGATAAAAGCAAAACACGATCCGGAAGTTTGTATAGATAAACACAAATTCTCAGCATTGATTTTTTTATCGATAACTATCCCTGTCTCAAATATATGGCCGCTCAGTTCATGTCCTCCTATTTCATCGCCAAATCCTATACTCCTTTCCACACTGACCTTTCTACCAATAAATAGTTCATTTAAAGTGGTTTTGGCTAAAGTTTCTTGCATCGCATCAAAACTGACTTCATATCCATGTATCGCAACTACTGTTTGACACACCCCGTCAATAGAAACACTTGAACCTAGTTTTAAATTTTTTGCCAATTCTTTATTTAAAACAACACTATAATGGAACAATCCCGGTCGTTTGATGAGTAATTTTACAATAAATAAACCTTGTGTGATTCCAGAGTACATAAAAAAATCAACTTAAATCAATAACTTTTCAATTAATTGCATTTGTTTTAACGCAGAACCTTTATTCTCTGCTACAAACTTTTTAGCCTCATAAGCCTTTTGTTGGAGTTGAGCCGGATCGGATAACAAAGCAATAACCTGCTCGGCTAACTCAGTAGCGTTATCTACCTGAATTTCCACATTACGCTGTTTAAGCTGTTCGGTAATGGTAGCAAAATTAAACGTGTAAGGACCCGTTAAAATGGGTAAGCCAACCGCAGCAGGCTCAAGAGGATTTTGCCCGCCTTTCTCCACTAAGCTTCCGCCGACAAAAGCAATATCGGCGGCCGCATAAAATATAAGCAATTCTCCCATGGTATCGCCAATAAAAACATCGACATCACTCATTTCAGAGCCATTATGCTCACTACGTTTGATAGTCTTATAGGCCTGGCTACTATAAAGCTGCACAAGTTGAGGAACGCGATCCACATGTCGTGGTACAGAAACCAATAGTAAATCTGGGAAAGACTGACGCACCTCAGTAAAGGCTTGGAGGATAAGTTCCTCCTCACCAGGATGAGTGCTGGCAGCAATCCAAACTGGCCGATTTTCTCCCCAGATTTTCCGCCAACGCTGGGCCTGTTCAGTCAGTTGCATGGGAATGGTTAAATCAAATTTAAGACTCCCCGTCACGTGGATTTTTTCAGCTGGAAAGCCTAAGTCTACAAACCGATCGGCATCCGCTTGAAATTGAGCCGCAATGAGATTGATGCTTTTTAACATCTTTCGTATGACGGGGGAAATATGTCGATAGGATTTAGCAGAACGCTCAGATAACCGAGCATTGACAAGCGCTACCGGCACTTGATACAACTGGCACGTTACTAGAAGATTGGGCCAAAGTTCTGTTTCTAGCAAAATTAGTAATTTTGGTTGTAGGGCCTTAAAGAATCTCTTTAAGGCTAGCGGTAAATCGTAAGGAAAATAAAGCTGGGTAACGCTATTCCCCAATTCAACGCGGATACGCTCAGCGCCCGTTACCGTCTCATTAGTCACAGTAATAGGGATGGTTGGGTAACGCTGCTGTAAAAGCTTGATCAGAGGTATCGCTGTCAAGGATTCGCCGACTGAAACGGCATGCACCCAAATCCCACCTGGTGAGAATGGGCGTAAGCCGAGTCCTAGACGTTCATGCCAAAATTGCAAACCATTGGGAGTTTTACGATTTTTTATCCATAAACGCAACAAAATAAACGGCAACAATAAATAAAAAATTATTGTATATAAGAATCGCATGACTTAATAGAATTATAATTAGATATTCTATTGGTGAGCTTATCGCTTATTCAACTTTAAGACAAGTTAATATCCTGTTAGTCTTATACGCAAAATTTACGAATTAGGTTTAAAGCATGAATATATGGGGCAAACTCGTTGGCGGGTTTTTTGGGTTTCTTCTGGCAGGGCCATTCGGGCTTATATTAGGTGTCATTATTGGACACCTGTTTGATCGCGGCCTTACGCAAAACCAGGGCTGGACCTTTTCCTCAGTCAACCCAAGCACCGCACAACAAGTTTTTTTTGATAGCACATTTTTGGTGATGGGACATATTGCAAAGCTAGATGGAAGGGTTTCTGAGGCAGAAATTCAAGCTGCCAGAGCCATCATGAGCCGCTTAGGCCTTACCGAAACCATGCGTCAAAAGGCTATCGACCTCTTCAATCAGGGCAAACAAGCTTCGTTTAATTTAGAAGAAACCTTAAAAAGGCTGGTGCTAGCCTGTCATCGTAATAAGGTGTTACTTAAGCTTTTTGTCGAAATACAAATGCAAACGGCCTTAGCCGAAGGTCACCTCACAGCGGATAAGCAAAGAGTACTGCAGAAAATCTGTCAATATTTGGGTTTTGCGCCACTCAATTTCAGCTTTTTTGAGCATTTATTTAATTTCGAGCAAGCCTTCCGTCAGCAATCTTCCGGTCAGAGACAACAAGGGTACTATCAATCCTCGCACTCACCTCACCAGCTGAATCTAAAAGATGCCTATGCTATCTTAGGTATCTCTGAACAAGCATCTCCGGCTGAAATAAAAAAAGCCTACCGAAAACAAATGAGTCAACATCATCCTGATAAATTATTGGCTAAGGGTTTACCTGAAGAAATGATAAAAATAGCGACTGAAAAAACTCAAAATATTAAGGCTGCCTACGATCGTATCTGTGCTGCTAAGGGGATATAATGCGTGATTTAATTATTTCCGCCTCAATTTTATCTGCCGATATGGGCTGCTTAGCTAAGGAATCGGCCGCTGTTTTGCAAGCGGGTGCCGATAGTTTGCATATCGATGTTATGGATAATCATTTTGTACCCAATTTAACCTTCGGTCCATTAGTCTGTAGTGCGTTACGCAAGCATCTACCTAAGACTTTTCTAGATGTGCATTTAATGGTAAACCCTGTCGATCGTTTAATTAATGGCTTTGCTGCAGCCGGTGCGGATCAAATCAGCTTTCATCCGGAAGCCAGCACCGATGTCGTTAAAAATTTAAAACAAATTCGTCATTTAGGCTGTAAGGCAGGGTTAGCTATTAATCCACAAACATCATTAAATTGTTTAGATAATCTATGGGAACATTTAGATTCACTATTAATGATGTCCGTTAACCCTGGCTTTGCTGAACAACATTTTATTCCTGAGGTTTTAAACAAAATTTCAATCGCCAAACAGTTAATCTCAACCCACAAACCTACTATTCGCTTAGGTGTGGATGGAGGGGTTAAAAAAAATAATATTGCTGAAATTGCTAAAGCCGGTGCAGATACCTTTATTTTAGGCTCAGGTATTTTTAATACTGAAAATTACTCCGTCACTTTATCCGAACTACGATCAGAATTAAATTTATAAGGAAAAATAATATGCGTCTCTTTTTAACCTCTTGTGTACTCCTTTTTTTATTAAGCGCTTGTGCTAGTACAGCAAACTATCAAAAGCAAATAGATAAATGGCAGGGAAAAAATATTCAAACCCTGATATCCAAATGGGGTGAACCTGATGCAGGGATCCAACTACCAAATGGTCATAAAATCTATCAGTACACTCAAAAAACTATGTATTCTATACCTGATCCCAAACGCGCTCCTATACGTAGCAATAATGGCAATCTTTTCTCTAGTTATGATGAGCCTTGGAATACACACCAAACCATCGTTCGTTCTTGTCGAACTTCATTTGAGACAACCGCCGACGGCCGTATTACCCATATAAGCTTTAAAGGAAATAATTGTGTATCGAGCAATTTTCTCCCTTAATAATCTGGGCTAAAGCTGCACCAGGGAGCTAAAAAAAATTAATGAACAATAGAAAAAAAAGGAATCCCACTCCTCAAAAAAAAGATTCCATAAGCATACACTGGCTAATTTATTTTATTTTTTTGGGTTTTGCCTCACCTGGTTTGACAGCAGAACAGACTATGGCCCAACAGCTAGGTTGGATACCTAGTAAATTAAGTATTTGTAAAGGAGAGTATTTAGATCCTTTAAAAGCTTATGCGAAAACCTCTCTAAGTAAAGTCAATCAAGCTTTTACGCATATTGATGCTGCGCAATCCCATTTTTCATTTGAAGGGACTTCTACTTTAAGTGGTAATGTGGTTATTACGCAACCAGGCCGTTTATTGTATGCCGATCAAGTTTATTTTTATCGTGATCCAAAGACAGGGAAGATTACTAATATGGATCTACTCGGTGAAATTAAACTTCATGAACCTAATCTTCTAATAAAAGCAAAAAAAGCCCATTTAAATTTAAACAATCAAAGCGGTTATCTTACTAATATTATTTATCGTATCTTATTAAGAAACAGCACTATATTAATGGGCACCAACGAAGGTATGCCGATTAATGCTTGGGGATCAGCAAGTGCCGTGGAACAAACCTCTCCTGGATTAATTATTTTACATAATAGTACTTATTCAACTTGTGCGCCTATTAATCCAACTTGGAAACTTTCTGCTAAAAAAATAATATTGAATCGTGATACTGGTCGCGGCAAAGCCTATAATACCTGGTTGGATTTTCGTGGTACACCTATTTTATATAGTCCTTATCTTGCCTTTCCTATCGATGATAGACGTGAGTCTGGCTTCTTATTTCCAAACTTAGGAACTTCTTCGCAATCAGGAGTAGGTATTGGTTTTCCTTATTATTGGAATATGGCAACCAATTATGACTTTTTATTTACGCCCACGGTTTTAAGTAAGCGTGGAGTACAACTAGGTGGTCAATTTCGTTATCTAACCCACCAAAGTCGCGGGATTGTCATTGCTAATTATCTTCCCTATGACCGAGCCGCGGCGCGGCTTGCTGACCAGATCCCTTTGCTTTATCCCAACACTAACCCATTGATTTATCCAAGCACTGCCAGAAAATCATTTACTTGGCAAGAACAACGGCTTTGGGCCCCACGTTGGACAAGTACGGTAAACTTTAATTGGGTCGGTGATGATTATTATCTAGAGGATTTTAACCAACCACCTATAATCGCCATTAATCAACTGGCACAACAAGTGAAATTAAACTATACCGGCGATATTTGGAATTTTACGACGAGCATCTATCGTTATCAAACGTTGCATCCTTTAAATCAATCGCCCGTTAACAATCCCTATAATAGTTTACCTGAGATCGATTTAAATAGTATTACGCAAGATTTTCATGGATTTAATGTTCAAATAAACAATCAGCTGACTTATTTTCAACGTTTAAATAATCCTGGCGAGTTAGTTAAACCGCCACAAGCTCTCCGTCTTAATCTTTTTCCTTCCGTCAGCTATCCAATGCGCAGCAAAGAAGCCTTTCTTATTCCACGCCTGCAACTTAGTCTGACACACTATAATATAATGAACCAAGTAACGGGTTATAAAAGCGAAATTCAGCGCACGACGCCTTTATTTAGCGTGGATAGTGGTTTGTACTTTGATCGTCAAACCCAATGGGCAGGACATTCTTATTTACAAACGTTAGAACCCCGTCTTTTTTATCTGAATGTTCCCTATCGTGATCAAAGTAATATCCCTATTTTTGATAGTTCACTTATGCCTTTTAGTTATGATAGTCTTTTCATGACCAATCGTTTTAGTGGTTATGACCGTATCGGTGATGCTAATCAAATTAGTTATGCGTTAACCACTCGATTGCTGGACCAATACACGGGGGAAGAAAAACTAAGAGCCAGTATCGGGCAAATATATTATTTTGAGGATAGACGTGTCTTCTTATGTGGTCCATTAGAAAGACAATTAAGCTCGCCTGGAACCTTGTGTTCCAATCCATTTTCCGTAGTAGGAGCCACTTCACCTACTGAAAAATTTTCTCCGATTGCAGGTCAGATCAATTACAACGTCAATCCGCAATGGAGCACTACTGCCAATATTGCCTGGGATCCAACCAGTCACGACATTATTAATGCTGCCGCCAACGTACAATATCATCCTCATCCTAATCAGTTGTTTAATATTAACTATGGACGTATCCGTTTTGGCGATCTCTTTGTCACTACGCCACCTACACCGCCGAATAGCCATCAGAATGATTTTAATCGACTAGGCTTTTCATTCGCCACGCCACTTAAGCATCAATGGAGTACTGTAGGGGGTTGGAACTATAACTTTAGTCATAAATACTCGCAAAGCTTTTTTTATGGATTACAATATGATAGTTGTTGTTGGGCATTTCGAATTGTCGCCGGCCGTACTTTTTTTGCCTTAAATCAAAACAGTAGTCCAATATTTAATAATGTTGTTTATTTCCAATTTCAACTCAAAGGCTTGAGTACCGTAGGTATCAGTGATATAACCAGCTTTTTAACTAATAATATCCCTGGCTATACTGATAATTTTCAGTCTAGTGCAACTCACTTTTAGTAACGAGCGATTATGGACTTTCTTAAAAAAATTTTTCCGTTTATTATTTTACTCAGCTGCTTAGTATCCACTAAACCTTTATACGCCATCGAAACTCTGGATCGGATTGTCGCCGTGGTTAACAACCATGTCATCACGCAGCAGCAGCTAAGTGAACAAATTGAAATGACAAGACAACAATGGGTATCTGAAAATAAACCTATTCCAGATTCTGCGAGCTTTCGCAAGCAAGTACTCAATCAGATGATAGACAATGAATTACAGTTGCAATTAGCCGCTAGTTCAGGATTAAAAATTAATGAAGCTGCGTTAGATAAAACTATTATGGGGATTGCGCAACGCAATGGTTTTACGCTGGAACAATTACGTGAAAAATTGCAACAAGAAAATATTCCTTATGCCAAATACCGACAGCAAATTCGTCAACAACTTATCATTAATCGTCTGCAACAAGATGAAGTAGCTGCAAAGATTACGGTCACGGATCAAGAAACCAAGGATATGTTAGCACATATGCCAAAATCAGCTCCGCAAAAAACAGCTTACCATGTTGAAGATTTGCTCATTCCTTTTCCCAATAAGCCATCTGCCGCTGATATTTCTCGTATAAAAGAAACCGCTTTATCATTACTGCAAGAAACCAAACATGGAATTTCTTTTCAAGAATTGATAGGGAAAGCTAAACAATTTAATCCTCCATTAGCGGGCGGAGATTTAGGTTGGCGCGCGCTTAATGATTTACCTGATATCTTTCAAGCACCTGTACAAAAACTTAAGCCAGGAGAAGTATCAGGACCCATTCAAGCCGACAATGGCTTTCATCTTATTCGCCTCTTAGAAATGCAAGGCGATAATTCAACTTCTCATTATGTGACATCTACACATACACGACATATTTTAATTAAAACCTCTCCCTTACTTAATAATACGCAAGCAGAAAGACGCCTTAATGAAATTCGCGCGGACATTTTGCGCGGTGGTGATTTTGCTACACTCGCTAAAAAATATTCTCAAGATCCCGGCTCTTCCTATAAAGGTGGTGATCTGGGTTGGACTTTACCAGGTCTATTCGATCCTACTTTTGAAGCACAAATCAAAAAATTAGCTATCAATCAGATTAGCTTACCTTTCCAAACCCAGTTTGGCTGGCACATCGTACAAGTTTTAGGTCGGGCACAAAAATTACAAACCAAGCAGAATGTTTCACGCGAACAAGCTGCACAGTTAGTTTATCAACGTAAATTTCAACAAGCATTAAAAAATTGGTTACGTCAAATACGCAACCAATCTTATGTGAAAATTATGTAAGTCGGCCGAAGAATAATTATTTGTAACGCGGCCTAACGTCAAACTGACAGTCGTCTGCTTTAGCCATTTTATCATCTCCACAAACGTAGAAACCAGTATCGCGAAGTGGTTGCCAATTGCTATTGACATCATTTCCAATTGTTTCCTCCTTTACACGTCCAGCTACTCTTTTTCCCATCTGCAAAAGCAGATACCTGCTATTTTTCTGTTTATAAATGCAGGTAAATGAGGCTGGTACTTCCTGGGTTTGTGGATGATAGTATGCTCTAACAAATTTTTCTACATGACTATTTCCATCGTAAAATTTTTCGATTTTATTCGTATCGCCTCTGTAACGAAAAAAAATCTCTCCGCCAGCATGGCCATCACCTTCAGCAAGCGGAAATCGCATTACGTCATTCTTTGCTATTTTGGCGTTAATATCTAAGACACTAGGACAAGAGTATCCAGCCACCGCTTGCATAATAGTGCTAAATAATAGGCTCAAGGTTGAATAATTTAATAATCTAAAATCCTTTTTAAAGTTTATCAATGTAAATTTCAACAAGCATTAAAAAATTGGTTACGTCAAATATAACCAATCGTATGTGAAAAATTCAACTCTAAGTAGAACTTAGTTATTTTTCATTGGGAATTTACATTCTTCAAGTAATTGTTTTTCTGGCATTTTGTTATATCCACAATCCTTTAAACCACCGCCAAAAAAATCACTCCAAACACTGCTATTCATTTTAGTGGTATCTACACTATCAACCGTCTTTGGTAACGCAGCCAAACTAAAACGAATACCCCTTTTGTCTATATAATCGCAATTCGCGGATGCATTTCGTCCGTCCTGTTTCGTTTGAAAGTACACAGTATTAAGTTTCTTCACTTCAGTACCATTATATTGCTGGACTTTTTGGTTATTAGCATTTCGATACTCAAAGCCATCACCGTCTATTCCATCAACAGGAAATATCATATGTTGTCCTACTTTAATTTGTTCATTAATCTGTTGAGTACTTGGACAAGTAAACTGGTTTAACTCCGTACCAGTAAAAATTGATTGAACTGCCGCGAAAAATTGTAAGACCGGAGTGAAAATATTTGTAAAAATCATAGTAACCTCTTTTTTAAACTTATAGCTGTGAAAATTTAACATAAAAAAAGAATATTTACTTAAATTTTTTTAATGGATTTTCGAGTTTTTTAGTTCTTAATTCCAATGTTGATTTTCTCAAGCTAAAACGCAAATGGCAGGACGATTAGTTTTTACATGGTTAGATATTTTTGAAATTAAATTACCTGGCTATTATACAACCAGGCAATTAAGTATTAACGCAAAACTTGGAGAGTAAATTCGCACCTGCCGGCTATACTTTCTTTTGGTTGATTATCATCTGCACAAGAATATATTCCCTCACGATAAAAGGGAATCCAATTTTTACCTTCCTTAATCGATGAAGAATTCACTTCATTAACCCTTTTCTTTGCAACCGTCAAAGAAAAAAACGTTGATTGACTATCTTTATAAATACAGGTTAATGATGCATTTACATTTTCTAATGGTTCTTGATAATATATGGCCCCAATTTCTGTTGCTCTAGCAGATCCATTATAAAATTTTTTAATTCGATTATTAAAATCTTTGTAACGCCAAAACGGACGCTCCCCTTCTGCAAGTGGAAAGCGCATGGGTTCTTTAGCATCTATTTTTTTATTAATTTCTGTGATATTAGGACAAGTGTATCCCGATACAGCTTGCATTATTGTCGTAAATAATAAGCTTAAAGTAGAGTAATCAAGTATTTTCATAGAGTTCTCTTTTTGTAAAAAAAATAGGCATTTGTGGTTATCTTGCTAGAAATTTTTTAGATTCAATAAATTATCTAACCCCTGAAGGGTTAGATAAGCACATTAACGAGAAACTTGGAGACTAAATCGACATCCATCCATACTTTCTTTTGGTTGTTCATCTCCGCAAATATATATACCACTACGATAAAGTTCGCTCGGTAACCCTCCCTTATAATGCCCCAGGAAAGAGATAGAGTTTTTTGGTAAATTACTGACCAGGAGACTTAAAAATGAAAAAGAAAAAATTTAGTGAATCGCAAATTATCACCGTGCTGA
>JBDKHQ010000070.1:0-4450 GCA_039797585.1 Pseudomonadota bacterium
TCAATTACAGATATTTTTTGATGGCAGGCTAAATTTACAGTTACGTTAAATTATTAATGACACAGTTTGGTGAACACTCTCAAGCTTTTTGGCAAGCTTTGGGTTTAGTCATGCTGATTTCTCGAACCATGGAAATTATCAACGGCATCACTATTTTTTGTTTAGCCTTGTTATTAATTTTACCCATTCCATTCAGTAATTTTGTATTTGCCTTGTTAATTATTATTTTCAGTCTCGGCTTTATAGGAAAAGATGGTATTTTTATTGTCGTTGGTTACATTAGCACGTTTTGTTACATTGCTTTTGTTTATACATTTATATCATCAGCGATTAAACTTATTTTCTGAACACTTTTCTTGAAGACTCTAATCACAAGCTTCCTTATGAGGTCTTTTGCACAGAAAATAATACGCATTAAGACTGAATTATCATACAAGTTTTATTTAGAACTTAAGCTACATTATTTAAAGCTTGTCGAATTAACGATTCTAATGACAGAGAAGTATCTTTAATTTGTAACACGGCACGACTCGCTTCTTGATTTTTATATCCTAAGGCTACTAATGCCGAAATCGCGTCTTGTTGATAATGCTGTTGGGAACGAATATTATTTTTATCAGATTCAGCACATTGGTTATGGGATAAACTTTTTAAACGATCACGCATTTCGATGATTAACCGCTCGGCGGTTTTTTTACCGATACCTGGAACCTGTTGCAAAGCGCTGACATTCTGTTGTTCAACACAATGAATAAATTCTGCAACTTCTATTTTTGATAAAATGCCTAAAGCGACTTTGGGTCCCACACCATTTACTTTTAATAATTGCGTAAATAATGCCCGCTCATTGGATGTGCTAAAACCATACAAAAAATGTCCATCTTCACGCACAATAAACTGCGTGTATAAAAAAATTTTTTCTCCACACTCCGGCAATTGATAAAAAGTATGCATCGACGCTTGTACTTCGTAAGTAAACGCGTCGGCCACTTCAATTAATAGATAAGGCGGTTGTTTTTCAATCAGTATGCCGCGCAACCGGTTGATCATCGTCTTCTTCCTCGGCGAAATCCTTGTTTAAGTCCTCGTCCTCCCGACTGCCGCGCTTGTGCATGACAAATCGCAATCGCCAATGCATCGGCCGCATCGGCTTGTGGTGAACGATCTAGATTTAACAACAATCGTACCATGTGTTGCACTTGTTGTTTATTCGCGGCTCCATAACCGACCACCGATTGTTTGACCTGCCTAGCCGAATATTCACTGACGATTAATTTAGCTAAAGCCGCCGCGACTAACGCAGCACCTCGCGCTTGACCTAACTTCAGTGCCGCATTGGCATTGATATGCATAAATACTTGCTCTATAGCGGCTTCACTCGGTGTATATTGTTGCACCACATTTTGTAAACCAGTAAATATTTTTTCCAAGCGTTCAGCAAAAGCCACTTTCGCCACTTTAATGCAACCGCTATCGAGATAACTTAATTGTGAACCTTCGACTTGAATAATGCCATAACCGGTGATACAAGAACCCGGATCGATACCTAAAATAATTGCATTTTTACTTAAGCATGAGGTTTCCTGATTCAACATTAGGCTTGGTTAGTATAGACATTTTGCACATCGTCTAAGTCTTCTAGCATATCAATTAAATGATCTAACTTTTCTTGATCCTCATCATTGAGTTCAACTTTCGTACTGGCCAGCCAAGTGACTTCACTATTTGCTAGATTTAAATTTTTATCTTGATACATCTTGGTTAAAGCCGGTAATTGGTTTTCTTCCACCCAGATATCAATACTTTTATCTGGGTAAGTGATGGCATCTTCTGCACCCTCTTCTAGCGCTATCTCTAAAATACGCTCCTCTTCAGAACCGGGTGGAAAAGTAATCACCCCTTTTTTGCTGAACAAATAACCGACCGATCCCGTAGTACCTAAATTACCGCCCGACTTGCTAAACGCATGCCGTATTTCAGCCACAGTACGATTGCGATTATCAGTTAAGGTATCGACTAAAACCGCAACACCTTTAGGACCATAACCTTCATAGCGGATCTCTTCCATTTGTGCACCATCTAAGCCGCCGGCTCCACGCTTAGTCGCACGATCGATAGTCTCTCTGGTCATATTAGCGGATAAGGCTTTATCCACGGCTAAACGCAAACGCGGATTACTATTTAAATCACCGCCACCCATCCTCGCTGCGACGGTTATTTCGCGGATCAATTTGGTAAATAATTTACCTCGTTTTGCATCTTGTTTATTCTTTCGATGTTGTATGTTTGCCCATTTACTATGTCCGGCCATAATTATTTTCTACTTATACTAAACGATATAAACTATAGATTACCTTCACAAAAAATTTGATTATATTGGATGGCCGTCACTAAGGATGTCATCGGTAATAGCCAAATTAAACCAATACCTAAAGTCATCAAGGCCAAAAGACCAAATACCATACTCGTGACGACTATCAAACCGATATTTTTAAACCAATGTTGATTGACTGACTGAAAAGCCAAACCTAAACTTTGTTTACTGGATATTTTTTGATCTAAAATAAGCAGCACCGTCATATACACTAGGATCGAAAGATAGAAATATAAAAAGAAACAGATTAAAAAAATTGCTAATAAAAAAATGCTGCCTAAACCTGAGCCTAAATAAGCAATCTGCTGTTTAAATAAAGCGCTATGTAAAAGGATATTGGTGGTTGATATGATAAAACTATTAAACAGATAGAGTAATAATGCAATAATTACTAAAGGTCGCCAGGCCTGACGAAAAGAAAATACCAAGCTCGCATGGATGGGTTGATTACGTAAATGCTGTAAGGCCATAAACGCCAAAGAAGCCGTGAATAAAAAACGTAACACTTCAACGATGGCGACGACAATAAATTTAAGCCCTAGCTTTATGTTATGAAAAAAAGCAACGTTATGAGCGCTAGCCAATGGCAGTATAAACACATCATATAAAGCCAATACTAATCCTAATACCAAACAAGCCACCGCCATCACTAGGATAAAATAAAGAAACCCTAGCCAAAAAGAGGCTTTGATTCCTTTCACCCGATACCAAGCCTCCAGAAAGATCGCTTTAATCGGAATACGATAATCGCCACTAGTGGCTTTGATAAAATTCGGTGGTGTATAATTAGACATAAGACAAGCTTTTATCCAAAAAAATGTGCTGATACTGAATGGCTATCAATAATGCTATCACTGGCAATAGCCAAATTAAACCCATACCCGCATAAAATAAAATGGTAATGACCAAGCCTAAAATAATCAACAATGACACCAAAGCAAAATTTTTAACTATTGATCGGCTATGCATCAGTGTTATCTTTTTATAGCCTAAGATTGAAATAGGCGCCAACGCCCCTAGCGCAAAAAAACATAACTTCATGAGGTAAGCAAATTCAATAGAGAAAAATAAATTTACCATATCTAGCAAAATACCGGCATAAACCACACTCGCCAAAAACATTAAAATAAGATTCTTAACCAGGTGTTGGTTAATGGATTTAAAGGCGCAACAAACACTATTTTTGAGTGTCAATTGTTGATCTAAAATGAGTAAACCCGCCATGAAAGCGATTACCGTCAAATAAGTGTGTAAAAAAATAGCTAAAAAAATATGCGCGCCATAACTTAATGCTATAATTGGCTTGCTTAAATCCTGTTGATGTAAAGGATATAAGTGAATCGTTTGAAAAACAACAAATAAACCATAATGTAGCGCTCTACTTAGTAGATAAAACATTATGCTAATCAATAACAAATTTCGAAAATTTTTAAAAAAAGCAAAAATCATCGTTAGCTTAATCGGCTGATTTCTAATATGATTTAAGGCTAAAAAAGCCAATGAAGCCGTAAATAAAAAACGAAAAATTTCCAGGATAGCGATTCCAAACATGGCTATACTAGTAGGAATAGATCCTCTGGTTAAATGTCCAAACCCACTCATCCAATCATACCATCTTGCGGTTAATCCAAATAAAGCAATCGTACCGACTAATAGCAAAATAATTACACCAAAACCTTGCCAAAAAGTTTTGGGCATCTTGATGAGTTGTTGCCATGTTTCAATAAAGATTAGCTTAATCGGTATACGGTAATCACCTTTGATGGCTTTTACCAAATTGGGCGTTAAAGAATTAGGCATAAGACAAGCTTTTATCCGAAAAAATATGCTGATACTGAATGGCTATCAATAACACTATCACTGGCAACAACCAAGTTAAACCTATTCCTGAAAAAAACAATTCTAAAATAACTAAACCTAAAATCACTTTTAGTATTATCAAAGTAATTTTTTTCATACAAGCGAGTCGCTATGCTCACGAAAAATTTTGGCCGTCGTGTCCCCAAAATTTGTTCGCATCACGCGACTTATATTAAGCCCCGATTCGTCCGGCGTCCGCCACGCACTGGCCCATTC
>JBDKHQ010000071.1:0-25743 GCA_039797585.1 Pseudomonadota bacterium
GTCGCTCTGTCACCGTTAAATGGGTATAATTTCTCATGCGGCAGTCTCCTATTTCTAGTAGTTAACACGGCTAGTTTATAACTATCCGCGAGACTGTCGCACCTCTAAGTAGAATTCACCAGGCTTTGCATAGCTTCTGATAGTAAAGGTGCTAGCTTCTCATAATGGATTAAGCTTCGTACCCTATCTTGATCTTGTGCAGAGCCATAAATATTAAGCGTATCGACCAGCTGCAACCATAATGATTGCATTGCTTCATCCTTCTCTCTAAGGCTCCACAGAAACTCTTTACTATTCACAAGAATCTGGGCTACATCACAAGTTTCGCGACCTTTGAAAGCATGGTTCTCGATATCTTCCCAGGAAATTCCGCAATTATAAGGTGGACTCCCGTTAGCCGGTAATGGTAAACATCGTTCAGCTAAATCTTGTCCTAGACTCTTTTGGGGCTCAGAAGGAGTAACAGGATATTTTTCCGGATTGGATCTTTTAAGATCCTCCCACTGCAAAAATCTTTCAAGAATAAAAAAATTGTTCACCCCATATAGAAGAACATCTTGTAAATGAGCGCCTTGTAAATTTACTCGGCTTACATTAGCTCCTTCGAGATTAAGACCCTCTAGATTGGCCCCCCTAAAGCTAGCGTCTGCCAAATTAGCGTATTTTAAGGAAGCGCCTTTTAAATTCGCTCTTGATAAATCAGCCCACTGTAAATTGCTAGCATCTAAATTAGACCCTGTTAAATCAGTATCGACAAATCTACTGTCTCGGCAATCAGTGCTATTTAATTCGGCGTTCGATAAATTAGCATTTTCAAGATTCGCCTCTGTTAAGTTACTGTTACTGAGTTTGGCATAGCGTAAATCGCTATCCACCAATACCGCTTCCTGTAGCCTGGCATGGTTAAGCGTAGCATTGTAAAAGTTAGCGCGCGTCAAATCAGCGCCTGCTAAATTCGCGTAGCTTAGGTCGCATCCAGCCAAGTTTGCTTCAGTCAAATCAGCCTCAACAAACTCGGCTTGGCGAAGTATGACCCTAAAAGCCTTTCCGTTAGAAAAATCGGCTTGTTTAAAATACGCACCAGTTAGGTTTGTATCCATAAAAAAGGTATTACTCAAGTTAGCACGGGTAAAATTAGCGTCGCTGAAGTCTGCCCAGAGAATCGTAGAATCTTTTAAATTTGCAGTTTTGAAGTTAGCTTTACTGGCCTGTGCCATACTAAGCGAGGCATTCAATAAGACTGCGCCAAAAAAATCTGTTTGTATTAAACTAGTAGCCACTAGGCTAACATTTGATAAGTTTGCGAATTTTAAGTTAGCTCGAGTAAAGTTTGAACCCGTAAAATCTAAATGACTTAATTGGACCCCTTCTAAATCTGCTTCAGAAAAATTCAAATGGCTAAATACCGAAGGACCATCATCGGTTTTATTATTTTTCATCGAAAACTCAGTATCAATTTGTGCAAAATTGACAGTCGTAAGATTCCATCCTTTAAAATCTTTTAACCCCATATCGAGCAGAAATTTTTTAAATAGCTGTGCTGCTATCCCAGGCTCTGACTCAGGAAATGATACAGCAAAGACACTTCCATTTGAGATGGCATGCTGGGTTCGTGGAGGGTTATCTCTTAAATAGTCTTGAAGTTCATCGATACTGTTTAGATTTAATTGTATGCTTGTACGATTTTTCATAAAAAATCCTTGTTATTAATAATTTTCAAACTATTTTGATTTCAGTTTCAAAATATTTTTCCATTTAGTGCTTCTAATATAACCATAGTTATGATTAAAAGTATAATATATTATTTTAAATAAAAATTAATTTAAAAATTTTTTTATCTATAAAAAATAAAAATATAATAAATTATTAAAAATATATTTTGATAAATAATAATATTAAAATAATATAATTTGAATCGGTAAAATAGTTGAAATAATGGCCCAGCTACTCAGTATAAGACGGAATCAAAAGCGAGCTCGCACCAGATTAGGAAATTTCCTGGATGGCTGCGCGCTACGCGCTCGCCATGACGAGTAAATCATCAAAAAACATAAATGGGGTTTCAAAAAATAAAGGTGGGTAAATGTGTTGGTGGAGCTAAGCGGGATCGAACCGCTGACCTCTTACATGCCATGCAAGCGCTCTCCCAGCTGAGCTATAGCCCCAAACGAGGGACATTTTAGGCTGAGTTAGAAAAATCTGTCAATCCCTTTCAGTAGTAAAAAATAGTCCAGCAATCTCAATCCAGCACGCTCTGTAACCGATCTAACACTTCTTTTTTACCTAATAAACGCAGCGTCGCGTTCATAGGTGGCGAAACATTCGAGCCGGTCACGACGTAACGCAAAGGCTGAGCGACTTTACCTAATTTTAAGGAAAGCTCGGTAGCAATTTCGATTAGTATGTTATGTATCGATTCATCTGTCCAAACACTTAGCGATAGAAATCTTTCCTGAAGCTTTTTTAATAACTCTAACATCTCAGCTGAAAGAGTCTGTTTTTCTATAATGGGAGCTAAATAAAAATAACTACTTTTTTCTGCCATTTCCTTTATAGTTTTAACTCGTTCGCGTTGCAAAAGTACCACGTCAATTAAGTCTGGCCCTGTTTGCGTATGAATATTCAACCGTTGGAATTCTTTAGTTAATAATAACCCAATTTGTTTTGGGTCATCGGTTTTTAAATAATGTTGATTTAGCCAAATAAGTTTGTCAGGATTAATCGCTGCAGGTGCTTTATTTAAATGCGTCAAGTCAAAATAATCTATCATTTCTGAACGGGAGAAAATTTCTTGATCGCCATGCGACCAACCTAATTTAACCAAGTAATTTAAAACGGCGTCTGCTAAATAACCTTGATCCCGATATTCTAAAATATTGGCTGCACCAGTTCTTTTAGAAAGCTTTTTCCCATCGCTACCTAGGATCATCGGTAAATGAGCATATACCGGCAAACTTGCACCTAGTGCTAATAATATATTGATTTGCCTTGGCGTATTATTCAAATGATCATCGCCACGTATCACATGCGTAATATGCATATCACTATCATCGACGACAACCGTAAAATTATAGGTCGGCGAGCCATCACTGCGCGCAATAATTAAATCATCTAATTCACTGTTTTGAAAAACAACTTGACCATGCACTTGATCCTGGACAACTACTTCTCCGCTTGTAGGATTACGAAAGCGCACCACATAGCTTTGATCGGGTAATATTGCTGTTCTGTCCCGACAATGTCCGTCATAGCGTGGTTTTTTCTGTTCGGCAAGTTGCTTTTCGCGTAATTCAGCTAAACGTTCTTTTGAACAATAGCAACGATAAGCTTTACCTTCATTTAACAACTTCTCTAAGACTGCTTGGTAACGGGAGAAACGTTGACTTTGAAAGATCGGGCCCTCGTCATAATCCAAACCTAACCATTCCAAACCTTGCAAAATGACATCCGTTGCCGCAACGCTGGATCGTTCGGTGTCAGTATCTTCTATACGCAAAATAAATTGACCTTGCTGTTTTTTGGCGTATAACCAAGCATACAACGCTGTTCTAACGCCGCCAATATGCAAGTAACCGGTAGGACTGGGTGCGAAACGCGTACGAACTTTCATAAATTTTAGCCTTTATTTTTTATATACTCACAGCAATGGGATTTTTGGCAAGGCGTCGCGAAAAACGAGCAACCGGAGTGTATTATACATACATGAGGATTGCGAGTTGAGCGGCAACACAGTCAAAAATTCAAGTGCGAAGAGTATACTTACATAGATTGAAAAGGTTTAATATCCCCTTTCCCACAACGAATAATTTCTGCTGTATTCTTGGATAAATCGACGACAGTCGTCGGCTCTAAACCACAAAAACCTCCATCTATAACTAAATCGATACGCTTACCTAAAATATCACAGATGGCTTCAGGTTCTAATAAAGGTAAATCCGCATCGGGCAAAATCAACGTAGTACTCACTAAGGGTTGATCGATCATCTCCAATAGCGCATGCACAATTTTATTATCAGGAATTCTGATGCCGATGGTTTTACGCTTATTATTGACTAAATAACGTGGTACATGTGAAGTGACGGGTAATAAAAAGGTGTAAGGCCCCGGCGTATTCGCTTTTATTAAACGAAAAATGGGATTTTCTAATTGAGCAAACAGCGCCATTTCCGAAATATCGCGACACAGCAGAGTCAAGCAATGTTGGTCTTTTAACTGACGTATCTGTCTAATCCGTTGTATCCCTTTTTTATTACCCAATTGACAGCCTAAGGCATAAGCCGAATCTGTCGGATAAACAATGACCCCTTCTTTCATCAACATATTCGCCGCTAGCCGTATTAAATGCAGCTGAGGATTTTCTGGATGGATTTTGAGAAACTGGCTCACATTACTAACCCTATTTCTAAACAACTCGTACTGTTATATACTAAGGCCTTATCGAGCTCTATTACCTTCATTCCATGCGCTTACTTTTCGATTTTTTGCCTATAGTTGTCTTTTTTATTGCTTATAAGTTTTTTGGCATCTATGTAGCAACCGCGGCGGCAATTATTATCAGTTTACTACAAGTAATTAGTTACTGGATTAAGCACCGTACCGTACCTAGTATACAACTAATTAGCTTAGTCCTCATCCTCTTCTTTGGGGGCGGAACGCTGTTATTGCATAATGAATTATTTATAAAATGGAAGCCCACCGCCCTTTACTGGTTACTCGCTTGTGGCGCATTAGTGACTCAATATTTTGGCAAAAAACCTTTAATTCAGCATCTATTAGAAACTAATGTTGAGCTACCTTCACACCTGTGGTCATCTTTAAATAGAAATTGGATTATCTTTTTCGCATTTATGGGTGGCATTAATTTATGGGTCGCTTATACCTTTGATACCAATACCTGGGTAAATTTTAAATTATTCGGCTTGTTGGGAATTACGTTTGTATTTATACTCGTCCAAGCTATTTATTTAGCGCGCTATATTCGACCCGATGAAAAAACATGAAAAATAATTTTACACTTGATACCGCCGCTACGATTAAGAAAAAACTCTATCAGTCACTTGCGCCGACATTTTTAGAAGTCATTGATGAGGGTGAACAACATATAGGTCATGCTGAAGAAGGCGCAGGTCATTTTGCCGTACGAATTTCTTCAGCTTTATTTCAAAACAAGCCCTTAGTTGAATGTCATCGACTTATTTATGCCGCGCTCGGTAATACCATGGGTAGTGAAATTCATGCCTTAAGAATAGAAATTATTCCATAGATATTTAACTCCATCTACGCTAGCACTCTATCAAGTTAGGCTTTTCTAAATCAAAATTAGCCGCTTGTGGTCATTTGAAGATAATGGGGAAGTTTGGCATTCTCGATTGTGCAGAAATAGTAAAAATTTGAAAAATAAACCATCTCTCCTTATAATCTTACTAGTAAGATTATAAGGAGCCATTATGAGTACATTAGCGACCACTAGATTATCCTCCAAAGGCCAGGTAGTCATTCCGGAAGAAATTAGAGAACAAATGGGTCTCCACACAGGAGATCGATTTATAGTGTTAGCAGAGGAAGGAGTCGTTATTTTAAAAACTATATTCCCCCCTGAACAAAGCGAATACTACTCCCTAGTTAAAAAAACACGCCGCGCCGTAAAAACCTCAGGGGTAACAAAAGCTTCTGTCAGCGCTGCCATTAAAAAAGCACGTAAAAAATGATTAAGCTTGTCTTAGATACGAATGTTTTCATTTCTGGAATATTTTGGTCTGGCACTCCTTCGAAAATTTTGAATGCATGGCACGAGAAAATACTCAAAATTGTATCTTCTCTAGAAATTTTAGATGAATATAGTAGGGTTAGTGATATATTGGCAAAAAAATACCCTAACATAGATATAGCACCTTTTGTTAATTTGATGATAAGAGTGAACTTTTCACACCAATAAAGTTGAAAACCCCCATTTCACGTGACTCTGATGATGACAAATTTATTGCCATCGCTTTGGCGGCAAATTGCCAATTAATTGTTAGTGGTGACAATGATTTACTGAGCGTAACTGGATATAAAGATATTGAAATTATTAACCCTAATGAATTTGTGAAAAAATATTTGAAATAATATCGATCCGTATTTAACTAACCGTCTGTGTAGATAATTCTGGATCCTTACGGTAATTAACTAAAATTTCCTCGGCAATTTGTTCGATGATTCCTAAGCTAGAATCTTCAGTGATGACGCCGTGATCTTCTTTTATTCCGGCTAATCGTCTTTCTACCAATTTTTTTATACTACCATTTGGAAATAAGCGTGCTAATACGCGTCGTGCTTCTACCGGTCCTAAATGATGGTAAAGTCGGTTACGTAAACTCACATCTTCTACCGTGGTACTAAACGCCCACAATTCGATAGGTCCTAAGGTTAAGGTTAACAATTGCGTATTCATACCTGTTTTCGTAGCAAATTGCGCAAGGAAGGTCGCACCGCCTTCACGTGGACCGTGCACACGTGTTCGCAATGCAATTTTAGCGGTGGGTGATAACCCGAAAGTTTCTACGGATTTTTCTACTGCTTGTGCAGGACCTGCATCCATAATATAAATCGAGGTAGCGAACTCAACCATCACTTCATCAAAATCATCTAAGGACTGAGAGAGTAACGCGATTTGAATATTCCATTTACGACCTTCGCGCATATCTACTATCACTTGGTCACGGACTGCTTTTGCTTTTGAGGTACGATGAAATTCATCAAATACGATACGTTTAGGATCTTCACGCAACTCAGCAATACGCTGTTTGTGATAATCACGATATTGGCTGGCAATATCACTTAAGTTTTCTTCACTCAAATAATAGTGTCGCGCAAGTACGTAGCGCGCCAACATATACATGACCGCAGTTTGTCTATCAGAAGCATCACCACCGCTTTTTGCCACTTCGTCTAAATCTAATGAAACTATTCTCGCCTCTCCCAAATCAAAACGGGTCACGCGCGATAAAATCGGATATTCACGTATAGCACCGGAAATCATACGTGCAAATGCATTAATTAGACTTTCACCGGTCGGCGCGGTTATTTTTCCATACAGATCTTCAATGATAGGTGTACGACAAATGGCAGCTGCATCAGCCAGCAAAGGCATCGCATAACGTTGTGCCAACATCGCTTCATGTGGGAATCCAGAAATAAATAAGGCGTCGGTGACTTCCCACCAAGTGGTTCGCTGATCAGGAATAAAGCTCATTTCCTCTAAAATTCCATCAACCAAAGGTTCAATGCCCGCCGTATAAGGATAAGGCATGCCTTCATCGGATAGATTTTTATAAAGTTCGTCTATGACCAAACCGGCCATATCGGAAATCCCATCGTAAGGTTTCACCGCGCCTAACGGCGTGGTTAATAATGTTAAAAAATTAACTAAAAAACTACGTTCTTGTGGTGTCGGGTAACGACAACCCAATTGCGTATCAAATGGATTAATCGAATAGTCCGCTGTCATGCGTAAACGGTGATACGCCACCCAATGCCGATTCGCTATCGGTAATGCCTCGCGCAATAAAGAAATTAAACCGCTGCTTGAAGGTCCAATATCAATAATCGCAATACGTGGTAAACGTTGTAAACCACCCGCCAAACACAGTGCTAAATTTAAGGTATTGGATAAGACCGATTTTCCTGAACCTGGACGTGCGTAAATCAGATCGATCCAGGTGGTTTGTTCGCTAGAACCTGGCTGAAATGGCCATGGTTTACCATCAGGACTACGAAATAATTGGGCACCGGTTTTCCATGGTGATGCCGGTCGCGTTATCGGTAACATATAAACGACCTGGGAAAAAGGCAGTATCGTCGGTGTCGCGACACTTTCTGCGGAGATACCTAACAGCGTTGAAGCGAGACCGCCAAATGGATCGCCGGAAACTTCAGAGACATCACAAGAACCCCAGCCTTCGATGGCTTTCGCCAACTCTGCAGCACGGGTGCGTAATAAACCTATTTGTCCCTCGGGTGCCCAAGTACATGCTGCTACGCGTAATCTCACCACCGCATCATCGGTATTAATAGCAACGTATTGTAATAAATTATTTGCATCACTCAGTAAGCGATTTTGTGCCGATGAGAAACTCAATATAGAAGCCAATACCGATCGTAATTTAATAGAACGTAAACCATCACTTTCTATAAAGAAAGAGATACGCCATGGAATTCTTGCGGATAAAGTACGTTGTAGTAAGGAATTAAAGGTTTTTATTTCTTTGGGTAATAAATCAATAAAAACACAAGAATAAATTTTATCGCCAAAACGTACGGTCCTTAAATCCAAATTCTCGGCATCACGAGGCAACACTTGGCGCGCCAGTGAAGGCCATAGCACATCGGAGATGGTATTGCGCGAACGATCATATTCTTTCAATGAAATTTTATCGCCGGGTAATGCCGCGCGCCAATTTTTATCGGTAAAAGCAGGATCAGCTATCGAACGTATCGCATGCAGCGCATCATGAACTTCTAATAAATTAGCAGCAATATTTAAATCAGCTAAATCATGGCGTATCGAACGAATAAAGGCATCGTGCGTATCACGTAAATCAGGAATAGCCGCAATGACATTTTGTGTCAATGTAGAAGGAGGAATTTTTTTTTCGCGAATAAATTTTAGTTTATCTTTGCTAGCACGCTGATATTGCTCGGTGGTTAAGCTCGCAGGACGCGTCCAACAAACAAAATAAACACTTTCAGAGGCACAATGTTTCGACAGAAAATTAGTTCGCTCAGCAAATAAATCACTCAAATCTAAATTTAAACGTTGACTGGTTTGCTTGCCTGGCTCTAAAATTTCTTTTAGTAGCTCGGAAACCATTTGTCTATCATATTGAAATAACACTTGCAGCGCATGGCCTGAACGTGAAAGTGCGGTTTGCAAGGTCTGTGTTAATCCTTCGTGCAGGCGCTGAAATTCAGTCGTTCCTATGAGTTGCGTCACACCTACAATCTGGATAACTGAAATAAGTGAGCCATCATGGGCAACGAGTACGCTAGGGCTATCGGCAGTTTCTAAATCGCAATAGGATTCCACCGTCTGCTTAAGTGAAGTACTCAACCAGGCCAGGAAGGAGTCTATTCCATCTAAAAATGAATCCAGAAATTTAGCCATACCATTTTTTTTATTGTAAAAGTGTTGTTATCGAACGTGACCAATCTGTACTTTGATACCTAAAGCCTGCGCGTGAAGGCAATAAACGAATAGCGCCAAAAATTTTTTTATCTAGCAAAGCTTTATTTTCAGATTCTATGATGAGCTGACCGAAAATTGACGGTTCCTGCATTTGCGCACCCCACTCATCTTCAAGAACCTGAGCACGTAACTTTAAATTTCGATAAACATTTTGTGCAGTCTCTTTATATTTGGTTTCATTATTCATCGCCGTAAACACCAAATGACAAAAACCATTCAAATGATTTTGCGATATTTCCGGCAAATAAATTAAATTGCCCCCGCCATAGGTTTCGACGGATTCTAAAAAAAAGCATTGTGTACATAAACTACAAGCGGTAACCAAATTAGATAACTTATTGTTATGATAATTTTGATCCAAATTAATGACTTCTTGATGTTTGTTTGATTCTAAACCACAAAATTGACAGGTAAATTTATCGCGCTGCCAAATTTTTTGACTAAATTCCTCAAAACGCCGATCCAACTTACGTTGCATAAACAGGCGCCAGCCATGGGGATTTACATTTAATTTAATCGGATACATCGTTTAAATTCCCGGCAATCCCGTTGTACCATGAATTCCAGCTGCGCCACTGGTCCCGCCAAAAATCGTGTAACCGGCAATAATAAATATATGCGGTAAAAAAATTAACGCTGATCCAACAAACAATAAAGCAATAGGCGTTCCTATCGGAATTTGCGTAGGATTATCTTTATGTGCTTTAAACTTCAGCATCGAGGCCATCGCAAAACCGATCCCTGCCATATAGGCACCGGCAGTAATCAGTTTCGCTAAACCTTCAAATGATTCGGTAATCTTTAAGGCCATCTGACCCAATGTCAACACCTCTTCGGCTTTACTCATCGCCGCATAACCTAAGGTGCTAAACATCACTGTTAGTAAGGATATTAAGCGCTGGACACTTAATTTTTTAACCAAAAGCATTTTTTTATTTTTCATGCATTTCTTATTAATCCTTAAATCATTCATCTACTCTGAACACCAAATGATAACTTAGCATGACCCATTTTAAAGCAATAAACTCCTACTGGACAAAAAATAAGTTAAGGGTGTTTATATCTAAACACCCTAACTCACACGCAGGTTTCTAAGAAGGTATTACCCACCTACTCCTGGAAGACCTGTCGTACCAGTGACACCACCTGCTCCAGTGGTTGAACCAAAAATCGTGTAACCCGCAAGTTTGAATATATTCGGTAAGAATATCAATGCGGCACCAATAAACAGTAAGGCTATGGGTGTTCCGATCGGGATTTGCGTAGGATTATCTTTATGCGCTTTAAATTTTAGCATCGAAGCCATACAAAAACCGATACCGGCCATATAAGCACCGGCAGTAATCAACATAGCAAGTTGCTTAAAAGAGCCAGTAATCGTGCTGGCCACATTACCCAAAGTAGGATCAGTTGTTGAACCATCCGCTAGGGCAGCACTCGTATAAAAATAGGCACTCATCCAAAGGGAGAATTGAGCTAAACTAGATACGGCACGGGGTATCAGCTTAGTTATCAACAATTTATTTTTCATTTTTATTCACTCCAACCATTTAAGTTTATACTATGCATTTTCTGACTCACATACCAAAACTGGCTTTCAATATTTCTCTAGTACCTTCGATATTAATCGCTAAAAGACCGGCGACTATATGCGTAACGGCTTTACCCATGCTACTCCTGCCATTAGGATTAGATACATGGGTTAGGCTTACCCAGCCTTTTATGAACGAGATAGTACCTATTAATTGCACAAAGAGCAAAACTGCTCGTGAGGCTAATAGCGTCGATAGATTATGGGCCGGCGCATAACTCATAGGATCCAACACGTCGGTCGATGCAAACGTCGATAACATCATACTTTTAAAGGCAGTCGGCGCATAAAGCAGTGCGGTACCTGCGAAAAAGACCATCATGGTGGCTTTAAAGTTAGTTTGTACTGACATCATGGTGCGCAAATCGCCATATACCTTTAATTGATAGACCCCTCGGAAAATAAACGCGATACCCATCAAATAAGCTAAGGCGGTAATTAGACGGTAAATATTAGGAAATTGATCCGTCATCGTTAGCAGCATGTGTTCAACAGAACCATATTTAGGACTATCACCACATCCGCTTAGTAGCAAACAAGACAGCAGAAAGAGAGCGTTCCTCCATTGCTTCTTCATTAAATTGATGTCACCGTCAAATAAACGCATATTAATTATCTGTCATCTGGGTTGTAACCAATAATGGCTCCTGAACTTAAAGTAATCGTTCCCTGATTAGGATCTATCGCTGTTATATCGCCATAACCGGCTAATTTATCTCCCATCCCTAAAGTCAGTGTCGAACCATCCTGCAAGGTTAACCATACACGACCTGGAATAATGGCACGCACATAATAGATAGGTTTAGGTGCTGACTTTTTTCTTTCGCTTAGTTTAGTTTCTTTTTTTTGCTGTTTTTGTAAAAAAGCTTCTTGTTGCGACCGTAATAGTTGGGTTTGGTCGTTCATATCGGCCAGTCGCGAATTAAGATCGGCTAAGGTCGATTTAATATCGCTGAGATCCGAATCAAAAGCTTGCAGATGCGATTGCAATTCGCGCTGTTCTTGCTCGACATGATTAAAACGATTATCCAGCGCCATGTTAGCTTGCACGGCGGCTGGAATTACCGGTGCAGCAGGTTTTTGCACACTCGCGACAACGGGTGGTTTAGGTGTAGCATGCATTCTATGGATTAATGTGCCCACTATTTTATAAATACCCAAACTTGCAAAAATAATGAATACAATTAAAAAAATATGATGACGTTGCGTCTTTTCTAGAATAGCCGACGCCGGATCGGGGCTAGCAGTTGCGCCAGAAAAGTGCGAAGTCGATTCTGTTGTTGAATCCTGAAGCTGGTATTCTTCATCAGAATTATAATTTTTATTATCCATTATCCCCTCACTGTATAAAATATTTTAAGCATAAAAATTAACTCGTTGGCAATGCCGCTAAATCGGCAAGAAATAATATCCCCATCGGTGTGCCTGAAAAAACTTTCACTGTCGGCGGCGTATTGAATATACTTCTTAATACTGATGAGTATTGCTGGCCGACTTGACCTAAACCGGCAAACACTCTATCGCGCATATGCAACTCAACCGGTGGTGCAGGCTGGAGTGGAACAGGTGAAGGGAAAAAAGAGAAATTGTAATTGGGCGCCGAATTAATAAAGGACTGACCAAACCCTTGCGCGAAAGCAGAAGCAAATAAAGTTCCATAGCGTAACCAATAGTGATTATTGGTATCACTGGATAAAGCGGTACGCGCAGTGCCTTCATCAATGGCAACGGTATTAATCGCCACACTTTCGGATAACTTGGGTAGCGTTAAGGTATTAAAGGCAAGTAAAACCTTTTGACCTTGATTGCTTAAGGTACCCATTAACCGTGCACCTTTAAATTTACCCTGTACAATCTCAGCAAGTACCGGACCTGGTTCGTCGCTATTAACGGAGGTTAATAGTACAGCATACATAATCGTCCCGGCTTTTACGGCAGGGGCTCTGGCGCCAGCTGGAGATCCAGACAATGCGCCACCTAAACCAGCCCCGACACGATTTAACTCCGGATTTCCTGCGACATATTGCTGATTCGGCGAAACCCAAGCCGCAAACAATTGACTGGCTTGTGTACCCATCGAGCTCTGCATTTGTTGTTGTAACTGATCGGCCTTTTGAGCAGAAATCTGTTGCGCCTGTCGATCTAAAATGGCCTGTAACTCTGGATTAGGTTTGTTCGCAGCATCTGGAATTAAACTAACCGCAGCATTGGTCGTTGACGCATTATTATCGTTCGGTGATAAAGCACTCGTATTTCGGTGTGGCGGTGTAATACTGCCAATAGGGTTCCCTTGCGCATCGCGAACTATGCCATCCGCACCTAATCTTCCTAGTGCTTTACCTTGTGCATCTCTAACGATACCATCGCTACCTACCGTTCCAACTAAGTGACCTAGCCGGTCATACACCGGTGTGCCAGGCGCGGTTGCACCGAGCTTTCCGATAATTTCACCATGTAATCCGCGTACCAGACCATCGCTATCTAATTTACCGATGACTTTTCCTTGTGCATTGCGTACCTCGCCATCACTGTCTAGTGCTCCTAATAATTTACCCTGATGGTCATAAACCGGTGTGCCTGGAATCGCTTGTCTTTTTTCATGTGTTCCCTTTAAATAAGCATGACCGATAATTTTTCCGGCTGAATTACGCACTATGCCATTGGCATCCACCTCACCAATAACATTTCCTGCGGCATCTCTCAACTTACCATCGGCACCGATCGTGCCCAACAAATGACCTTCGGAATCATAAACCGGGGCGCCGGTCATATTGACACCGGTTTTTCCGATAACATCGCCCTCAGCATTACGAACCGTGCCATCCGCATCGACTTCACCAATAACATGACCGCTGGCATCTCTTAGCTTACCATCGGCATCTACCGTACCGATCAGATGACCGTTTTTATCATAGGCTGGGATAACAATGCTGGCCTTGGGAACCACCACTTTTCCAATCACTGCCCCTTTTAGATTACGTACGATGCCGTCAGGACCCACGATACCAATAACGCGACCTTTTGCATCCCGCACTTTTCCGTCTCGACCTACCGTACCTATTAAACGACCCGCCACATCATAAACTGCGTCACCCATCGCAGGGACCGCAGCACTACCGATAACGGTTCCATCGTCTGATCGGACTAAACCATCAGGTCCTACTTGGCCAATAATTTGTCCATTGCTATCCCGTACTTTGCCATCAACACCCAGATGGCCAATAACTTTTCCTTGCGTATCATAGATTAAGGTTCCTGATTTCAATTGGCTGGGCTGTAGAGAGGATATAGGCGCCAGTGTCGACTGCATGCCGGCACACGCCATATATTTAGCACACGCATCACAAGGTGTGCAACCATTATTCATCGCTTGACAAGGCGAACTTCCATTACCACCTTGTCCCTGCAGATTGAACTGATTGGTATCCAATAAAGTCGGAATAGAACTGGTACCGGTTTTTTCAGCTATAGAAGCTTGTTCCAGATTTTGTTGTGCTTGCAAACGTTGATAGTCGGCAGACGGCGATTGTTCTAAACCACCAGGGACAGATTGGATATTAGCTGGAGATCCTTTTAATTGGATTGACGACTCTTCGACGGGCGCTTTTTTAGAAAGATGAAGGAAACCATATAAAAAACCAAATAAAAGTATGCAGCCGGTTACTATAATAATGCTACGCGTACGAATATTTTTAAATAAACTAGTAATATTTTGTAATTGAAGTTTCATAAAATTATTTAAAACCCTTCAACTTTTAATTGGATAGACTGCCCGTCTTCAAAACCCAAAATTAGGGGTGTTTTAGGCATTTCATATGCCTTCATACCATCTGGACTCGACATGGTTGCAATCCAAGCGGGTGAAATTAAGGTTAAACGTGTACGTAAATAAAGATGATCGCCCACTAGCCAAGCTTGAGCGAGCCCGCCTGAAATTTTTAATACAGTATTTCCTGCTGGCGGAACACCTTCTAAAATATTTAATAAGGCGGGATCGGCACTTTGCGGTAAATTTCTACCTAAAAGTGCTTTTGCATTGGGCCCATTACCTGGGATACGTAAATCAATTCGATAATCTACCGCTTTTTGACCGGAAATCAGTGTCACCATCACCGGCGTTTCTAAACCGCGTAGTTGTATAGCAAGATTTCCAACGTTATATAATGAGGTCGCCTGTATCATCAACAGATTACTTTTTTTATCCCATTGAATATTAAAAGCTTGTGGATTACCGATATCATAATTGTCGACCGGCCATGGTTGGCCGGTTGAATCAAGAAATGCCAGTGTCGTCACATAACCTTCGGCTAAGCGAATAACCGTTGGTGTTGCGCCGGGTTCTAATTTCACATATTGCGATGAAATAGTGGGTCGGGGTGGCGTACCCGGTATAGTGGCAGCGGCGGCTTGTGTCTGATTGAAAAGTTCTCTCAAACGTTTTATTTGCTCAGGTGACATCGGTAGCATGGTTTGCGCCATCGATCCAAAAGCAGCTTTATTCAATGATTGAATAGAAACTGAATCTTTAT
Organism: Pseudomonadota bacterium; assembly: GCA_039797585.1. GTDB lineage: Bacteria > Pseudomonadota > Gammaproteobacteria > Diplorickettsiales > Diplorickettsiaceae > Aquirickettsiella. The sequence goes on from JBDKHQ010000071.1 coordinate 15,347, forward strand.
CAGCAATGGTCTCGGCGGTATTACTGGATACAGTGGAATCCTGCTTACTTGAGTTTTCTGCAGCCATCGACACGGCCGAAATATTGACTAATACGATTAACACTAAAAAATTAAAAATAGTGCGTAACTTTGTTTTTTGGACAGTTAAAAAATACATACCTGTTAACCGGTTATACCCCCGCCTCCCGATACAATAAATTGTGCAATACCGATACCACGTGGCGATGTTAAGGTCGAAACACGAACTATCAACATCGTGACTGTCACTGCTTGCTGAGAAAACTGACTGGCACTTTGGAAAGTAATCAGCATCGGAATTTGCACTTTCCAGGTATAACGATCCGCTAATAGACCTTGCTCTAATATGACCGGAACACCTGTCGCTACCGCAGAAACAATTAATTTTTTGCTGATCACCGCTTGTAAATTATTCGAGCTCTTAATCGCCGAAAAGAACATTTGTTTTCCTTCTGGCGTAAAATAATCGGCGGCTTGTTGTAGTGCTTGTCGATAATTAACAAAGTTATAACTATAGGCTGCGGTAGCGGCGGTATTAGACCATTCCAAGACGGCAGCATTACTTAAATTCGGTTGTGGAAAAGGCACCAAAGGAACGATACGACCATCATTGCTGCTGGCAAAATAACGTGGCGCAGGTGGATGTGTAACGATATAAAATAAAGCGCCGGCTAAAATTAACATAACGAAAAAACTAAACATTAAAGCGGCGACAACTTTTCTATAATTATCCCGATAGAATTCGTTACGTAATTTAACGACTTGTAAGGCATCTTCTTTCATGGTCATCTCAATTTTAAACTTATTTTTATTAATTAAGTACGCGTAATGCTAGGGAAATCTGATGAAACTAAACGTGTTAACTTTCCGCTTTGAGAACTTGCATAAAAATCAGGTGTAGGTATAAAAATAGCGAAGTAAATATCGAGCACACTTAGCAGCAAAATAATAAATAAAGTAAGCAAGAGCGCAGTACAAACTCGGTTGTAATTATCCCGATAAAACCCTTTACGCGATTTAAGCAACTCAATTCGGTTCCCCACGGTGACCCTCTTTTTGTCTAATTTGGCCCTTATTTCAACGAACTATAACCCAATACCCGGCGAAAAAGCTAGCTTTTTAATTTCCAAAAAAAAAGGGTTTTTATGATGGTTTATCGATTCATTTCCAAAATTTTATTGGGCCCTTCCCTCACTCACTATCTTCCGGGAGTAAATGACGGGTTCTTATCTCAGTCGCTAAAATTTGCGGTTGATCTCCGTCAAATCTTACGCCTCGTTCATCACTTTGATCGTTTCTATCCCAGGCTCTAGCGACAATAATTCGTGTATTTAAGCCATGGTCTAATAGATATTCTTCGATAGCTAAGGCCTGTTGCTTTGCCAAGTCGGAAGTTTCTTGTTGTAAATCGGGTGTTGGAGTAAACGTCAGTACATCAATACCGAAATTTTTCCGCTGATTGAGCAAAGTCACTAGCAAACTCAATGTAGGATAAGCACTGATTTTTAATCTAGAAGTACCATTAACAAAGAAATGGGAATTAGGAAGAATTAATCGCAATTCGTCCCCCACTTCCAGTCTACGCACACCACCCTTGCTAATGGCAGTTAGCAAATTCGCCTGTTGCTCGGCTGGGCTGGGCGGTTTTTTAGGTGTGCTCGCACAGGCGGTTAGCAATAAAAAAATAGATAATGCAAAAATTCGTTTTTTCATAAATTAACCTGTCTAAGCATCTGATTTTTCCTCACCCTTAACTCGCTCTTCTTTAATAGCCGCTAGTAATTTATTTACCTCTTTAGCCACTTCTGTACCTGGCAAAATATGATTCAGCGCAGGAGGATAATGCGTTGCTAACGCCATATCCTGAACAATTTCTGTGGCGATACTATTGGCATGTTTTTCAAATTTACCGGACACTTTTTCTATCACGGCAACTTGTTTTTGCGTTGCAGCACGTTTTAAGAATGCCGCGTTAAATTGCTCTGGATTATCCACCACCATCAGATTAGCTAATTGCGGTGTCGCATTTAATGGAGTGAATACATTCAATTCATTTGCGGGTAATGCAACTTCTTCCTCCACGACACTCACTTCTGCGCTGCCGTTTGTTATCGGCTCATCTAGTGCTAATAAGGCAGGCATGGCGGCAGCAATAGGACTGAGTTCAGAATGCTCAGATAAGGTTTGCGCCAACGTGGCAATAATGGCCGATTCATCGAGTTTACTCAGTGAAAATTGTTCTTTATCCGTTACTTGCCGAAAATTCTGTAGGCGTGTTTGCAAATCTAATAAATAACGATTGGTCGGTAAACCCACCTTCAAAAATTGATTAAGTCGCATGCGCGCCACCGGCCGTGGATTCGCATAAAATAAACGCGCGCGAATAATCTTAGATTTAAATAAAATGTGCGCTTCACCTTCACGCTGTTCTTTTAAATCGAGCAAATCGATACGTGCTCGTTTCTCTGAAGAAGCACTGCGTGTATCCGCATAATTATTCATCACACTTTCAGCACGCGTTTGAAATGCATCTACTTTAGTAACCCAAGCTTCGCCCGCACTTTTTGAGAAGAAATCCCAGGTTTCTAGCGGATCTTCCAATTTCATACAAAGTTTAATATTACAGTTTGCACCTATCGACGCCGCTTCTTCTTTTGAAGCTTTTTGAAAGGCTGGTAAATCCTGTCCGGCAAAAACGATAGAGAAGCCTAAAGACCGTGCTTGTGCCGGAACCACGGCAAACCCAGGAACGGCGTAATAACCATATTCATCGAGTACGCATAAATAGGGAGTTAAAGAATTGGTGGGTTTACGTTCAATAATATCGCGGTAATCTCCTTCCACTTCCTCGCCTAAACCCGCCGCTAACATGGCCTTTAAGGAAGCAATAATTACTTTACCTAGATTAGATAATTCGTCAGGAGATTTTTCAAACGCGGGTAATAACACCAAAAGTATGCGACGATTTAAAACTACGTCTTTTAAATCAACTTCTGCCAAATTAGTTCGTAAAATATGGCCGTAGGTATCGGCTAAGGAACCAAACACTCGGGTTAACTGCATGGTAATAAACCCATGCTGTTCTAACACTTGCGAGACTTGTTTGCCTTTTTTTGACTTATCATAACCAGGCAAGTTAATAAGATAATTGGTAATTGGCTCTAGTACAACTTCAGGAAGGTCCATTAAGCTCAAAGGTTCTTGACCATCGCGTGGGAATATTTTATCGATAACAATATTTTCTACGCGTGTTAACTCAAAATAATTACGCACGACGTTAACGTCTAATAAAATTCCGCCTTGATCGCGGATGTAAACCAATAATTTCATTAACGCTTCAACGAATACTATCGCTCTGCCTTTCCACATATCACCATCAGGCGTATTACTGCTACTATCCATTAAACTAACCACGAGCTGCGATAACATGCTCGAAGAACCATTCGCAAACGGATTCATGGTATTCGACAAGCGTTTTTCTTGAGGACCGACAATATCGCGCGCACCGGTCATGAAATTAACGACCAAAATATCATCTTCACGTCCCATAGAGCGGGCCATAGAAAAAACTTTTGCAAATAAACTGTTATCTCCTTTACCGTCCACATAAATAAAGCCGCTGCCCTGAACCAATGCATTGAAAGCCAAGGATATTAACGCTTCGGTTTTACCACTTCCGGTAGAACCGAAGATTAAACAGTGTGTTCGCATATCATCGTTGCTAAACCACAATTCTTCGCCGCTGGATATTTCATTACCAAACAAACAGATACCGCGTGCTTTTTGTGGTTTATTGGTTCCGGCTTTCAAATCATTATGGTCTAACTTATGCGATCGCTGTGGCATTCGAAACGGTAAGTTGGTCTTACGTGTATAAGCATAAACAAATGACAGAATACCAAGTAGAAAAATAATATCGGCAATAGCAGGAATAAAAAAAGCACCTGAAGCAAAACCCACTAATAAAACAGTCACTGCTGAAGGATTTTTGAAGAAGTCGACAAAACGCTGCGATAGCGTACGCGTATCTCGTAATAACTTACGCGGATCTTGTTCGTGTTTTTGTTCTAAACCACGTGCTATAGCTACCATACTGCTTCTTACCCTTCTTCCGCATCAGGAATATAAAGTATGTCTTTAATCGCGGCTTCTAAACCATTCACCGCTTCATCTACCATAGGAACCATCAGTCTTCTGTCCATCGCCCGCTCGACATTCCAGTGAGCAAATGGGCCGCTTACTTCTGCAAAAGAGGTTTGGCGACCCACCGAATTTAACATAAACCACAATAATCTATCCGTCGGTTTGAGCCATAAAAAATCCGCAGTCGCTAAAACTCCTTCTTTTCTCGCTAAAACTAGCATCGAGGCCATTACCGTTAACACATACGCATGACTATGCATCACGCGTTGGACTAGTTTATTATTTTGATGTTTTTCTAATAAGGCATCAACACCTGAAAAATCCAGTCGTCCATGTGTCGTCGATTCGGCAATTTGTAATAATAATTTCAATGCGCCATCGCGGTCGCGATTAGCTCTTGCTGCAAATATGGCAAATAAAGCCTTGGTCGCTGGTTTTAAATAGTGGATACCTTGCCAATACTCTCCACATTGCATGACGAAAACGTGATGTGCGGCCTCTCTTTTTACACTCACCGTCCTTTGATTATGCATTTTTGCAGTCATAGTCATGGAAGGAATGATTTTTTCTTCGTGTAACAATTGATTTTTTTTGGCAAATTGCATCGGTGATAATGCCATCGCCCAAGGTCCTTTATCAATATCTTCCTTGACTAAATCAAGCTTGATGACCGGCGAAATTTGCGGCCAATTTTTCCGCTCTGCTTCTGCGAGCGTCTCCATGTTATAACATTTTTTAAACTGTAAATTAACATGACTAAAATAAATAATTAAGGCTAATACTACGAGGATGACAATAATCGGATAACGTAAATAACTACCGACTTCACGACTAATATCTAATAGTTGTGGAAAGACGACTTGCGCTGGATTTAAATGATGAATACTCGCTGAAAGCTGTGCCATGGAAGGCAAGACAAATGAAAGTAAACGTGATTCCCAGAATTTAAGCTGTAAGGCAAAAGAAACAATTTGTGTGTGAAAAAAGGCCCAAAGTAACCATCCTAAAAGAAAGATACATAAAATGATCCATAATGGAGCAAGTGAATTATCTCCGGATTGCTGTTGTTGTGCAGGAGCGGCCATGAGCTATACTTTTTATTTTTTTAATTTCAATTCAATTTTGCTTAACTAAAAAATTTCTAACTAATTTATATTGTCCCGTCGCATGTACTAAGCGAACGATATTCTTCAGCTGTATCGCCGCTTCTGATAAGCTAATTAGCTTACGTCCCTCGCGATCGGTACGACCCAGGTCCGCCTCATCGGATAGAATCGCATCGCTATGCACGTTTACTACAACGTATGCATGATTTAAATTTCTATCGTTTAAACGAATCGCCGCACGGACATCCGTTTCATTGTAATAAATCGGCCGTCCCATGGTATAATTAACTAATGAAACGACCACTTCTTGCCATTTATTCATATTGCTGCCTTGGGATTGATAAAGCGCAATATACACTTCGGTATTTTCACAACTATTGGCTGCCTGCAACTCATTCGCCATTTGCTCATGGTGTTGATCTAAACCAACTCTACTAACGAAATCATCGCGTAATTCTTCTAACTTTCTCTTAATCCCTTTTAAAAATAAATTGGCTTGCCATGGACCGGCCGTTATCCCTTCGTCCAATATTTTCTTTATTTCCAAAGCGACTTGAATTTCTTGCTCGGTCTGAAGCATAAATTTAAGCCTCTAGTCTCTTATCGGCGACAATTAAAAGTTTGCTTAGTCGTAAGCTCCGAACCTGCTGCTTCGATATTTTCGGAGATAGTACCTAACAAATCATGCGCCTCGCGGAAGGCAGGGCTAGCGCTTCTCGCCATTATTCTGTCAGTAGCCTTTTTAACACTAGCTAATCCTGCTGAAACAATTTCTATTCCATCTTGTAAAGACCTGTCTGTACATTTGTTATTACCATTAGAAAAATTCAAATTCACTTTAGTCAGCTCCTTCCAAATTATTTTTTAATAAAATTAATACCAAATCAAATCCACTACAAACGCATCCGTTTATCGTATAACTTAAATCCATTTAGTGGGAAAAACTCACAGTTTCGGGTCAAGCCCATTACCTTTATAAGCTCTCCCATTTCACTCGGTGACGTTAATAAATGCACCTGTCGATTGACATCCATCGAGGTTATCTCATCATAACATTTTTCTATTAGAGGTAACAAATCATTGTTAAGTAAGAAGGCGGCTTGTGAGGTGTAGCCAGACACCTTTAGGCCTGCTTGCAACGCCGCTTGTGCCAGGCAGCTAAAATCTACCGAAGCCGTAATATCCTGTAAACCCACCAAACTTAAGGGGTCGGCATGGGCCCGATGCTGGTAGTAACACAACAGCGTACCATTCGTTCTGTCGGGATGATAATATTCTTGCGCGGGGAAACCATAATCAATAATTAACACTAAACCTTGCTCTAGGGCTTGACTCAGCTTGCTTACCCAATCAGTAAGCCCCCTAGACACTTCAGACTGATAGTCCTTTGCTTCGGGAAAATATGTCTCTTGCAACAGGCTTAATTGACTTATGAGCAAGCTATCAATGGGAGACAGATGATGCTTAAAACGATCCTTTTCAACACCGACACGCACCTCCTGTATACTTTCTTTAGTCCAAAAGAACTGATGCACGGGCAAGGCATCCACTACTTCATTAGCTAGAATTACGCCTTTAATAGGCATAGCTGGCCAATCCTCTAACCATTCTATTAAAGGAAATAAATGAGGAATGCACTGCTTTAGTCGCTGTTGCTGACGTTGTCTGAGTGTGGGACTGATTTCGAAAATCTTATAGGTCCTAGGCAAGCGCTGCTCTTTTTCCAAGAACAACAATAAATCGATAGCCAATTGACCCGTACCCGCCCCTATTTCCAAAATATCAGACTGACCTAAGCATGCGAAAACTTGCTGACATTGTCGGCCGATGCAACGAGCAAATAAAGGAGAAATCTCAGGTGCGGTAGTGAAATCACCGGCTTTACCAAATTTATCTAAAGCGGCGGTATAATATCCCAGCTCAGACTCGTATAATGCCAACTGCATAAATCGTGCAAAGCTGATAGAGGCCGATGCCTGATGACGTATTTCCTCACGAATCAATTGACACAATTGCTCACTTTGGGCTTGCAGTGGTGTCGTCGGAATAGGTAAGCCTAGCGGTATTTTTATCATTGTTACATTATTAAGGTAAAACAATGTCAGATTCTAAAGCAAATAGTAAGGTAGCGCTAATAACCGGGGCGGGAAAACGCGTCGGCGCCGCTATTGCCCAGCATTGTCATCAACTAGGCATGCGCTTGGCAATACACTATCGAGAATCCGCACAACAAGCTTCTGACCTATGTGCTCGCTTTAATCAACAACGACAAGATTCTGCCATTGCCCTAGGCGCCGATTTACGCGATACCGACAAGCTAGAGGGTCTAATCGAACAAGTCATCCGCCAATGGGGTCAACTTGATGTCTTAATCAATAATGCGTCTAGCTTTTATCCAGTGCCTTTTGCCAAGCTAACGCCTAGCGTATGGGAAGATGTGATGGCGAGCAATTTAAAGGCACCATTCTTTTTATCGCAAAGCGCAGCCCCTTATCTCAAACAGCAAAAAGGCTGCATTATCAATCTCGTCGATATTCAAGCCCAACGCCCATTAAAGAATTATTCGGTCTATTGTGTTGCGAAAGCCGGATTAGTGATGCTCACCAAGAGCTTAGCCAAAGAATTAGGACCCGACATTCGCGTCAATGCCATTGCGCCGGGTATTGTATTGTGGCCAGATGATGAAACTGAATTTAATGAAGTTTTACGTGAAAAAATCGTCGCCCGCAACGCTTTGAAACGTGTCGGAACACCACAAGACGTTGCTAATACCGCCGTTTTCTTGATTAACCACGCTGATTTTATCACTGGTCAAATTATTGCAGTCGATGGCGGTCGCTCGCTCGGTTATTAACTTCTACACAAAAATTAATAGACAGAAATAAAAAACAAAGGTTTTGAAAGCAGAATAGAAAAAAGTCCCGCTAGTGTCTTAATCTACTTGAAAGCGACAATGCTACGATGGCGATTTGTGATGCACTTTAGGCTTCCTACTTAAAGTAGGCATGCACACCATGCATCAAGACTATCTCCAACCTTTTAGGATCAAACTTCAAGCGCAATCCAACGGGACTTTCATAGTCTAGTGTAGGCCTAAATCAGGATAATGCAAATTATGGGTTAATAGCGGACATTATTTGCGCTATTTCATCTGTTGCTAGTACTGGACTCGGATTTAAGGACTTGGAAAAAAATGCTGAACCTGAAACTAATTGGCCTGCTTGTGCATCAGGCGAGGAGGAGCCTTGCTTATCTTCACTTTTATTAGGAAAGTCTATTTCTTGATCCAAATTATTCAAATTTTCTGCATATTGCTTATCTAGAAACTTCTCAAGTTCCTTTCTTTCCCAAGGAACATTTTCACTACCCGTTATTTTTCTCATCTCAAAATTGTTATTCATCACACTAAAATCGTCATTTATTATTTTATCCAAATTTAAACAAGGATCCGCTAAACTTGCTTTTATACCTTTCAACTGCTCAGCATTTCCTGACTCTAAAATTGCTTTAATATATCGATAAACAAATAACCCGCAGGAAAAATTATCCTTTTGCTGACCGTATTTATTGTGTTCTTTAAACTTAAAATCATCAAGATCATTTAGACAATTTAAATATCCAATAGTAGACCATTTAGATTGTGAATTATGTATAACTATTTCTTTGTTTACTCCATTGATAGTAATTTCAACCAACACGTAATGTTGTTTATTTTTCCCCAATTGAGTACGACATTGGGCCATGGGCATTAGCAATTTAGCATTTTCTTGTGGATTTTTATTTAAAAAAGCAATGACCACATCGTTAATAAAAGGAAGATTCTTAGTTTGATCATTTTTTTTAGAATCTCGTGTCACTTGAAAAACAAAAATGGGAAGCTTGTCTGCTTGGGAAAGTTTTTTATAGCCAGTATGAGTCTTATACTGTCCTAAAACTTCAACAGAACCTTCATCAACTTTATATCCCTTAGAGCCAGGGCCTTCTATATAGGATAAAAGTAGATTTTCAAGTAGAGTGGGATTTAGCCGAGGATCATGCGTCTGTTCAGTAGCGGGAATATGATCATACCCCAGGTGATCAACTACTTCAAACTCCTCTTTAGGATCCGGATTATCGACAAATACATAAGGATTTTCTTCAGAATAAATTAAAATGTTCTTTAAGTATTCTTCCACATCTGATTCACTGATGACTTTCTCAACCGATTTATTGTGGTTTTCTGGATCTTCAAATAGACATGCTGTTCCCACCACACGGGGAAAAATAAACGCAGCTGCCTGCGTAACATCATGTTCATCGTATTTTTCATCTTCGTTACTCAAAGGGAAGTTTTTAATATCTTCCAAAACATCAGGCTGCATAACCTTAGTATAAGCTTCATATTGTGTTATAGCTTTTTGCATAACATCATCAAACTTAGGTAGCCTATCTAAGTTAGCTACCCAATTTAAACAACCTCGCAAGCGATCTTCAATACACAGCCCAGAAAATTTCTCAAAAAATTCTTTCGTCAACCCTGCGGCACTGGCTATATCAAAAACAGCGATATACTCCCTGATTAATCTATTGATAAAATTCTGAAATTTTTCTAGATCCCCGCGAGGAATATTTTCAGTATGTAAGGCTACGGTGTACTTTTTGAGATCCTTATATTCAAAAGAATAAACTGCATACTTTTCCTGAAAAAATTGTGCAATCTTACTTCGATCCGTGATCAAATGTTCCATAAAAGCCAAGACGGCTTCTCCATCAATACACACTTTTTTAAGCGAGTTCGCTACTACCTTAATCTGATTAATTTTCTCCTGATATTGTTCAGGGAGTATTTCCGTCGCCACCGAAACTCCTACAGGTTTTGTAACACGCAGACTTAAGGTTGATGTGCTGCAAAACTTCTTAACTGCCCACAAACAATCTTGAATATACCCATGATTTATTGGAGCTGTATTCTTTCTCTTAAAATCCTCGACAATAACCAATAAAGTTTCAATTTCATCGGCGTCTAATTCTAAGTGCGATTTATCAATGATAGAAGTTGTTGCTTTTTCATGGGCACGGCACTCAACCCGCTTTGAAAAGCTATATATTTCTTGGTAAAAGATAATATTATCAACAATTTTTCTAGTAGAT
>JBDKHQ010000072.1:0-2564 GCA_039797585.1 Pseudomonadota bacterium
AAGTATGACTAAGGAAGAAATTGCTAAAGCAGTAGGTTGCGGGATCGCGACTGTTTATAGAGTTGCTAAAGCTATTTAAAAGGGATTTATCTTAATACCCCTACTGGGGCTGCTGCACTCAGATTACTGTGTATAACCGCCATTATGTTAAATGGAAGCATAATTTTTTCTTTAAAACTCAAATTATTGAGGACAGGGATAAGTATCGTTTAATTAAAAAATAAAATTACTCTGTATGATTTAGCCATTTATTTTATCAACAATTAGTTGATAACATTAAATTTAATTAAGAACCTACTAAAGATAAATATATTATGCAATCAAGATCTTTTGCACTATACGGATTGTTCACATTCTATATAGCAACCATGGTTACACCTGCTAATGCAGGTTTTTTAAATAAACTTGTAGATAAATGGAATTCTATCGGACAAATCAGTGAAAAAGATTACGCTGCTTATCCGACAGTTCAAGAATATTTTGAACATAGATTTGATAAAAAACGAACCATAACAATGAATAATGTTTCTTATGGTGCAGGCACCATTATGTGGGATAGAGCGAAACAATACTGTGACAGAGAAAATGGTGAATTTATTCAGCTAAAAGAACATCCTACGCCACTTGTTCCATATAAAGGTGCTGAAATTTTAAGTTCTCCAAACTTACAAAATTATTATGGGTTGTTTCAGTGTAAGAAGCCCTATAACTCATGGAAAGTATATTTCGACCATGAAAATGAACGTATTTTTCAACACCCATCACCAAATACAGCTTCCGATGTAAGTTACAACTTTGAGTAATCCGTATGAAAAAGTTACTTTACACAGCTCTTCTAATTAATGCTGTGCTTCTTACTGGATGCCAAGTAACAGGAGAAAAAACAGGTCTTTATCAAAAAATACTAGGTGGTTCATTTGCAACGGGGGTAGATACTAAAAGCTATGCCCTTGTTTCTAATGACAATGTGTTTTCAATTACTGTACCTGAATCTGAATCTAATGTTGATAAGCCTGCAAAAGGGTTAGTTGGCAGTAATGATTTTTATCAGATGGATGATAGAAATTGGCGTATTAAACATTATTTCTATAGTAAATTCAGAAATCTTCATAGCTCACTTGGTAAATTAAATTTATGCCATGAAATGAGTCCTAATAATAGACACCCTGGTAAAAACAGTAGTCGATCATGTAGTGATGTATCATTAAACTACTCGACTAAATCTACACAATCCGGATTTACAGTAACTTTTAAAGCATCAGAATTATTGGTTTCAACAGATAATTATGCATTCTTTATGGAAAATAATGCACCTAATTTATTACTAGATAATGGTCGCATCAATACCACTGTACTTGCTTCACAATTAGCTTATCGTGATAAATTTACACGACCTTTAAATATGTCAGTAAGTGAATACCAACATAAATTCCGTAAATATGAGCATGATTCTGCGAACAATCCAATTGTTGAAGCTACAAATAATATTTCTCTAAGCAATGGTGCAGAGGCTAGTTATTTCTGTTTTGCTCAGATTGATAGAAGCATCGGAAAGCCAATCATTAGCTGTAATTATATTATTTTTGGTAGTAAACCAATTTACGACTATAGAGAACTAAATACATCAACCTTAAAATCTTTAAAGGCTGTTGCAAGGAACTTTGAAAAATGAACAAAATTATCCAATTTTTACTTATCAGCGTGCTTGGAATAAATGTTGCTACTGCTGCCAATTTAGTAACAATGAGAGAAGGAGGTGGTCAAAAATATCAAATTGATAAGGATAGTATTGAGAAAAAAGGACAATACGATCAAGTTAAACTTGTTGTTGATTATGCATCTAATCAAAAAATGAAAAGCCCCCTAAAAGGAGTTGTTACATATAATCAAATGGAAACTATTTTGGTTTTAAACTGTAAAAACAATTCAAAAGCACATGAAAGATTCACAGTTTATCTTAATGGAAAAGCTGTTGAAACAATCCCCGGTGAAAAAAGCTTGAACTTTGAAGCTGACGATAGTGGCATGGTAGAATTTATTTGCAGCAAATATCTTTAAGCTAGCAAAAGCAGGTGAATAATCTATTTGGACTGCTCCCAGTATCCTAGACATTAGACAGCCTCATTTTGAAGCAGCCTCAAAGGCTTCTGGACTTATCCCATCGAGATGCGAATGACGCCTGATTCGATTGTAAAACATCTCGATATAATCAAACACATCTGCACGTGCCATTTCTCGTGTTTTATAGATCAAGTGCAAAGTCTTAATTATGAGATACAGATTAAGTAAAATAGTTAAGAGTTTCTAAAATTAACATAATACACCTTATACGAAATGTGTTATAATTTTCCTTAGAAATCAATGCTGTAGTTTCTAGTTTATAGCCCATCTTCCCCAAGGTGGGTTTTTTTTGTGACTTTTCACGTTCCACGCCTATTCTTTGATCAATGTTTCACGACTTTGTTCATATTAGTTAAACAATCGTGGTTAATCATAGGGTCTAAAAAAACGGCTCCAAAAGCCCCTTTTCTCCGGTTCCTGTTCAATGCGCTCCGGTACTGGAA
>JBDKHQ010000073.1:0-5167 GCA_039797585.1 Pseudomonadota bacterium
GTTTTAGATTTAGGGTTACCTGATCTTCCTGGCGAAGTAGTTATTGATGCTGTTCGAAAATGTACGCGTAATTCAGATGCATTAATTATTGTTACATCTGCTCATGCGGATAAAAAAAATCAACAAAGATGTTTGCATTTTGGAGCGAATACTGTACTTGTGAAACCTATATATAAGGAAAATTTGGAAAAAATTATTTATACTAGCTTAGAAAATAAAAATACCAAATTTACCTTTTAAAGGCTAGTTTTTAATCTCTCGCATGTTATCTATAATAAGAAATAAGCTGATGCTTGCTGGCAACCTCCTGGCTAACTTTACTGCAAGATATGAAAAAAATCTTTTTACAAAGTGGGAAAAAGATTACTTTTTATCTATTTAAATAAAACTCCAACTATCCTATCAGGCTCCCTCCTAATTAAAGTTTATCAAAACTATTCAGTGTTATTAAAGGAAAATAACACAAATTAATTTTGCAACACTATAAAAAAGAAAAATAGCGCATCGATAGCCTAACCATAAATGTTTTTTGAGATAATGTTTGAGGAGAGGGCCGGAAATTTAATGTTTATTTACGGCTCTAACCAATCTATATTTTTCTACCAAACTTCGACACATATTCGACACATGGATAATTTTATTTGAGAGGTTAGGGGCTAATCCCTTGATTTAATTGGTGCCAACGAGACGAATCGAACGTCCGACCTACTGATTACGAATCAGTTGCTCTACCGACTGAGCTACGTTGGCAGTGCGGTTGAAAGAGCCACGAATTGTAGTCAATTTGAGCATTATTAGCAATTTCATCTTTAAGCTATTCATGCTGCGTGTACCAATTTTGTACCAGCTACACGCTCGGCTGCCTCTTTGAGATGATCGCTATTTAAATGTGCATAGCGAAGGACTATATCAAAAGAGGACCACCCTCCTAGCAATTGCAGCTCTTGTAACGATGTTCCGTTTTGAATATGCCAAGATGCCCAGGTATGACGTAAATCATGCCAGCGAAAATTTTCTATCCTTGCTCGCTTTAATGCTTTTCTCCAAGCAGCCGTATTACACTGTCGTATAGGTTTTCCCTTATAAGTAAAAACAAATTCTAGGTGCTTTCCTAATTGCTTGCGTATAACTGAAACAGCATCAAAATTTAAAGGTACAGGAATAGATGTTTTATTTTTAGATTGGCTTGCGTGAATCATAGCATGGCGTTTTTCTAAGCTAACATCTTTCCAACGTAACCCTAAAACATTTGCTTGCCTTAAACCAGTCGCTAGGGAAAAAGATACCAAATCAGCTAAATGCAGAGGTAACTCTTTAAGTAGCCGTTGCATTTCTTCCTGAGTTAACCAACGTTCACGCTTTTCTCCTTCATGGCGTATTTCTACAGAAGGAGCTTTCTCAATCCATTTCCATTTTAGTTCGGCTTTTCTTAAAATAGATCTAATTAAAGCTAACAGCCGGTTTACAGTAGCAGGAGTGACATTATTTGCTTCCTTTTTTTTCGCTATTTCTTCAATCATATCGCTATCAATTTCACTGAGCTTTTTGTTATTAAGATAAGGATTTACCCATTTAAGCTGACGTTTATCATCCTTTAGGCTACGCTTATAAGTTGATTCTTTTAACCATCTTAGTACCGCTTCCTGCCATAATCGGTCTGTTTTTTCTTTTAACTTACTTTGGCGCCACAGATCAGCTTTTAAGCGATCATGCAATTCCTGTGCCGCTAGTTTGTTTGAAGACCCAGTAGATCGTTGTATTCTTTTTCCATTGTGAGAAAATCTGATCCACCAGACATTGTTTCTTTTACAGAGTGCCATATTTTTTCTCTCCTATTGTTAGAGACACCCTGCGATACTTTGCAGGGTTGATCGTAAAGCGAACGAAGATAATTAACAAGGTCTTCTTCCAAAAAGCACCAACACTTACCTGGCTTACCTGCGGGTATCTTTTTAGTGGCTGCTAATCTTCTAAGTCCCTCAGGGTTCATCTTCAGAAATTCAGCAGCTTCTTCAAGTTTGAAAGTTTTCATTTAAGAACCCCTTTTTTATTTTTTTAATAATCAAATTAATAACGTTATTTTATTTCAAAAAAACGTCCACATGCGGACGTTTTTTCTATTTAAAATAAAGACCTAATAAAAAATAAAAACAAGGAGTCTTATGCAAGAAACAATAATTAGAAACACTATTCAGTTTTTTGGAAGTATTACGTATATGGCTAAGATACTCAGGATTAATCGCTCAAGTATTTATCGTTATCTTGAAGGGAGACCAATTCCAGATCACATTGCTTCACGTATCGTAAATACAACTAACGGTAAAATTAAACTTAAAGATCTTATTCCTTGGAAAAGCAAATACCATATAGAGCTTGAGGTTTTTTCCGGCGCCCTTATAACATTACCTATAAAGAAAATTATTATTATTCCTGAAAATGTAACGAATTTTCCTGATAAAAAAAATTTACCTCTATCTAATCATCGTGCTATTTGTGTCGATCAAAACACTCGTCTTATCTATGGCTTAGAACATATTGAAGCTGCACAACTACGAAGAATAAAATCAGTGACTGCCTGGCGTATATCACTGGAAGATTTGCGAGATAAAAAATATGAAGTTCACCATTTACTTAAAGCATTTGACTTACTTGAGCGATTAGCTATTAGAAATTCCTTAAAAAAATTTATTGGAAAGCGTCAAGGAAAACGAACTGATCTCGATGAACTTGTGGATCTTCCTCCACAAGTTCAAGGAATTAAAACAAGAGATTTGGTTGCTGATGCACTTGGATTCGGTAGTGATTATGTTTGTAGACTACTTAATAAAATATTACGACTAGGCAGTCCAACACTAATTGGTCAAGTACGAAAGGGAAAGATATCTATTTCGAAGGCAGCCGAAATCGCTGAATGTTTATATAACAAACAAAGTATCCGAGTTTCAAAAAAGGGAAAACAAGCAGTCAATAACGATGATTATAAGAATATAAAAAATAATTTAACCGGATCATTTGATTTCTTATCGCAATTTAATAAATAACCTTACTAAAAATAAAGGATCACATATCATGAATACTTTCCAACTTCCTTATTCCTTACAAGCAGAACAAGCCGTATTAGGTGGCTTATTGCTCGATAATGTGACATGGTCAAGCATTAGTGATCATTTGCTAGCAAAAGACTTCCATCAATTTGAACATCAAATTTTATTTGATCGAATTTCAAAGAAAATAAGAAAAGGAGAAAGTGTTGATGCATTGACCTTAAGTGAAGAAGCGAAAGAAATGCCCGAATTAAAAGAAATAAAGGGTGATATGTATGTACTTGAACTCATCAAAAAAACACCCGGCATATCAAATATCGCGGCTTATGTGGATATTATAAAGGAACATTCGAATCGTCGTCAGTTAATAGAAATAGGCCAGCTATTAAATCATTATGCGACTCATCAAAATACAAAGGAAACCTTAGTTTGGTTAGAAAATAAAATTAATCAGTTAAGTGACCATCTATCTCCTGATAGTAAATTGCAATTAATAACATTAATTGACTTTCTAACGCTGAATATTGCCCAACGTGAACTTATTTTATCCCCGTGGTTACCAAAGCAGGGATTAGCCATGCTTTATGCTAAGCGAGGTGTTGGGAAAACACACGTTGCTTTAAACATTGCTTATGCGGTAGCAAGTGGTGGTTCGTTTTTAGGTTGGCAAGCGGATAAACCACGTTCCGTAATATATCTTGATGGAGAAATGCCTGCGGCAACCATGCAAGAGAGACTGGCTTCTATTGTAATGTCTCATACCGAAGAAGCCAAAGCATCTTTTACTATCCTAACCCCTGACATTCAAAATCGTGGTATGCCTGATTTATCTACACTGGAAGGACAACACGCGCTTGAACCTTTTTTAAAAGATGTCGAGCTAATAGTCGTTGATAACATTTCTACACTGTGTCGTAGTGGAAAGGAAAATGAAGCAGAAGGCTGGATATTAGTGCAAGCCTGGGCATTACGCATGCGATCAGAAGGTCGCTCTGTTCTATTTGTCCATCATGCATCAAAAAATGGTAATGCGCGAGGAACGAGCAAACGTGAAGATGTATTAGACACTGTCATCGTTTTAAAACACCCAAGTGATTATGACCCCAGTGATGGTGCGTGTTTTGAAGTTCATTTTGAAAAGGCACGTTCGTTTTGTGGTGATTCCGCACAACCTTTATTGGTCAAACTACATACTGAACATAATCAACAAGTTTGGGAGCTAAAAACCTTAGAGAAATCGACTTTCGAGAAAGTGGTTGAACTCGCTAAGCAAGGATTTAGACAACACGAAATTGTCCTTGAGTTGGGCATTAGCAAATCAAAAGCTTGTCGCTATTTTAAAAAAGCAAAAGAACAGGGATGTATTGCTCATGCTTAACGCGATGAGATCAGGCAAAAATTGCGGGTTGCACCTCTTAAGAAATGCAACTCGCAATTTCCTACTCATTTTGGAGAATAACATGAAACAAGAAATGCAACTGATATCGGTTAAAGCCTTAGCTTATAAGGCTTTAGAGCGTAACTCATCTGATACTTTTTCTGCAAAGCTGTGGATAAATAATGCAACTTTAACCTCAAAAAAACCACCCCAAAAGTTGCGACCTGAGCAACCTTATTTTGGTTTAGAGGTTGAACAATTAAAAATTCTTGCAGCGGAGGATTGGACTGAAGTGAAAGATAATCCAGCAATGCTAAAAGCCATGGTCGAGACCTATCTCATGCTAAAAGGATTAGACCCCACAATATCTTCACCTATTTACACTAAAACGGTTAATTGTCGTCAGTGTGGCGCAATACAAACTTGGCCTAGTTGTCCTGATAACACCTTTTGCTGCCAATGGTGCTTAGTAAGTAATAATTTGGTCTGGAATTAATAAAAAAGGAGATAAAGATTATGTTCATAAAAAAATTACTACAACGAGTCATAGGCTACCGAATGAGACTACGAAGGAAGGAACAGGAAAAGCAATTAGTAAAAGATGAAAATAGCAGGCTCGCTAAGCTTCTGAATGTAACGAGGACTATCAAATGAAATGTCTTAATCCGAACTGTAATTACTTTAAAACCAAAGCTATTAATTCGATTGAACTGAAGAAAGGTCATTTAACCAGAAGAAGGCGTTA
>JBDKHQ010000074.1:0-11147 GCA_039797585.1 Pseudomonadota bacterium
CCTGTCATGCTACACAGAGCTATTTTGGGCTCTATAGAGCGTTTTATAGGGATACTGATTGAACATTATGCGGGTCATTTTCCCCTCTGGTTAGCACCTATTCAGGTGGTTATCATGACGATTACGGATAAACAGCGCGATTATGCTAATGAAATAGCTCAGGAATTAGAGGGTTTAGGGTTAAGAGTCAAATTGGACTTGAGAAATGAGAAGATCAGCTTTAAGATTCGCGAACATAGCTTGCAGAAGCTTCCCTTTCAGCTTGTGATAGGGGCAAAGGAAGTAGACACAAAACAAGTCACTGTACGTAGACAAACAGGGGATGATTTGGGTAGTATGTCGGTCCATGCGTTTTATCAGATGATTCGGCAGGCTATTGTGCCACCAAGTCGAGTCGATACGGAGAAATAGTTATTAGTACAGAAAAAGTTATTCAGCATAGACCAGGAGGGAGTTTTCAACCTAGGTCGGGAACCGGCAATGCAAAAAAGGTTAGGGTTAACGGCGAAATTCGCGTTCCACAAGTAAGATTAATTGGCCCTGATCGTGAGCAGTTAGGCGTGGTTTCTTTAAATGATGCGCTAAGAAAAGCGGAAGACGCCGATCTTGATTTAGTAGAAATTGCACCGACAGCGGTCCCGCCCGTTTGTCGGATCATGAATTATGGTAAGTATCTCTTTGAATTGAGTAAGCAGAAGACTGCGCAGAAAAAAAAGCAGAAGCGTATTCAATTAAAAGAAATAAAGTTTCGACCCGTAACAGAAGAAGGGGATTATCAGGTCAAGCTACGCAACCTGATACGTTTCCTACAACAAGGCGATAAAGCTAAAATCACGGTACGATTTCGGGGTCGCGAAATCGCCCATTTGCACTTAGGCGCTAAACTTATTGAACGTTTAGAAAAGGATCTGGCTGTTTATGCCGCGATCGATGATAAACCTAAGATGGAAGGCCGGCAGATGGTGTTAGTGGTCAGCCCAAAAAAAACTAAGTAGTTAAAAAACATATAAGTAATAGCGGAGTACACTCTATGCCAAAGTTAAAAAGTCACCGAGGAGCTGCAAAGCGCTTTAAGCCTACAGCTAAAGGTTATAAATGTGCGCAATCACACCATAACCATATCCTTACTAAGAAAGATAGTAAGCGCAAGCGTAACTTGCGTCATACAAATTTAGTTAATCCCAGTGACGTACGCGCTGTCGAACGTATGTTACAAGGTTCTTAGAAAACAACGAAAGATAATTAAAGAGGTTAAAAGACGATGCCAAGAGTGAAACGTGGGGTAACTGCAAGAGCCCGACATAAAAAAATCCTAAAAGCAGCTAAGGGATATAAGGGTGCGCGCAGTCGCGTCATTAGAGCGGCTAAGCAAGCGGTAACAAAAGCCGGTCAGTACGCTTATCGGGATAGAAAGCAAAAGAAGCGTGATTTTCGTGCACTATGGATAGTGCGTATTAATGCTGCGGTACGTGAACATGGTATGATTTATAGTCGCTTTATTGCTGGCCTTAGCAAAGCAGAAATCGGAGTTGATCGTAAAATTTTAGCGGATCTAGCCATTACCGATAAGGCTGCTTTTGCGCAGCTCGTTGAAAAAGCTAAGCAAGCTCTAGCTTAACCATCTTAAGTATTCTCACTTTATTAGCCGCGTTTAAATTTAATAGAGTGAGAATATAATTTTTAAAATTCTGTTTATTAATTTAATTATTTTTATTTTTTAAATTAAAATAATTATTTTAATCTTTCCAAGATTTTTTTATTCTGTTAGCATATTTAAGTATTTTATATTTAAATAAGGATAATAATTATGATGGATAACCATTTTTACGATCAAGAACTTCCTGAAATTTCCTTTGAATTTTCTCACCATAATCAAGATAATATTATAATTTCCTATGGTCCAAAAAATGGATTTTTATGGCGCGGTGAAGAAGCCGATCCAAATAACTTGTTAGGTAGTTTAAATAAAGTATTTGAAACAGGTTTTACACAAGGTAATGAACATAGTCCTTTAGCAAAATTACCTTATATTCAATCTTATCCAGATTTTATTTGCGCATCAAATACCTATTGGGTTGGTGAGGAGAAGGAATTTTTTGGTTTTGATAGCGAACAAGCTTCAGCTGGGGTCTATGGATATGTTTATTTGATTGATACGAGTAAAAAAAATATGCAAAGTATTCCTTTATATAAAGGAAATTTAGACAACCCAATGTTTGTAGCAAGTTATATAGGTGAACAAATTAGTGAAGGGCCAGATTATGCCATTATTTCCAAGGTAGATCCTAAATATATTATAGGTGCTATGCCTTCGGAATCTATTGCTAGTACTCTCGTTAGTACTTTAGACACTAAAGAAAAAATATTCATTCAAAATCCTGCTTATAAGGGGATTTTTTGTTGTGAGAAAATAAAAGAGCTTATAGGAGAAGAATTTTCATTAATAGTACCAGAACGTCTTCGTATTAGCTCCAACTTACCTATAGCAGAAGAGCATATCAATCAGCAAGCTAGTCTAGGCGCCTCATTTTTTCAAAATCGTGGAAGCGTTATTTTTCCTCGAAGTGACATAGATAAGCCTCCGGAAACATATAAATCACCACATCCTTAGTGAAACTACTTTACTCCATCTGAATATACAAGTGCTTATATACAGTGCGGTAAAGCAGGTTAAACGGTTACACGTGCAGATAGTGATCGAGCTAGCGTATGATTATCAATAAACTCTAGCTCGCTACCTAATGGAACACCGTGTGCAATGCGACTGATCTTAATCCCTTTTTGCTTAATCAGTTCAGTGAGATAGTGTGCAGTTGCTTCGCCTTCCACGGTGGGATTAGTCGCTAATATAATTTCTTGCGGTGGCTGGGTGTTAATACGATGAACAAAGTGCTTAATACCGAGCTCCTCCGGGCCTATGCCATCGAGTGGTGATAAGCGTCCCATTAGAACAAAGTAATAGCCACGATAGCTGGCTGTTTGCTCGATAGCGAGTACATCAACCGGCGTTTCAACCACGCAAAGTAGGCTACTGTCTCGATTTGGGTTTGAACATAGCGTACAAATAGGTGTTTCGCTTAAACTTCGACATTGTTCGCAGTTTCCAACTTCTTGAATCGCTTGCTCTATAAGCTTTGCAAGAGCTAAGCTACCTTCACGTTTTCCTTCTGCCAGTATGGTGCCATAGACTATACGTGCTGCAGATTTAGGCCCTATTCCCGGCAAGTAACAAAATTGGGAGATTAATCGTGTTATCAAAGGAGTAGCCATTTTTACATCTACATAATAATAAAAATATATTAAGTTATTCAGTAGTTGCTAAGTCACTACTAAACTTGGTTTGCATCAGGCTGGTTAAGTCATTTAATTTTTGACGTGATGCTTGTTCAATTTCTTTTAGTGCGGCATTAAATGCGCCTACCAGCAATTCTTCTACAAATTCTTTCGGCTCTTTTAACGAAGCGGGGTCCAGCCAAATGGATTTCACCGTGTGTCGGCCGTCCATTACAACTTTAACCATGCCACCACCTGCTTCTCCAGTAACCACTATTTGTGCTAACTCGGCTTGAGCAGATTGCATTTTGGACTGCATGTCTTGAGCTTGTTTTAAAAGCGTATCTAGGTCAACTTTCATATTCATCTTATTTTCCTCTTATGTAGGGCACTTCAAGATACTGGTTCGCACCTTGAAGTGCAATAGTGGGTATATTAGGGTGGTTTATTCAAGCTTTTCAATCTTCATCTAAAAGCTGAATCGACTCAGTCTGTAGTTTAGCATCAAATGTTTGCATAATCGCTTGAATGGCCGGATCGTTTTGTAACGCTTTTGTTGTTTGTTCTAAACGCTGCGATTGGTGTTGCTGCTGCAGACGTGCCGGTGTCGATAAATCCGCATCGCCGAGACTGATCGCTAATGTGGTCGGTTTCGCAAAATAGTCGGAAAGCGCCTGTGCTAACTTAGCTTCTTGTTTAACACTGCGAAGTGCGGCTTGTCTAGGGTCTAAGCTTAAAGAAATGTGGTTGGCTTGATAAGACTGTAAGGCACACTGCTGGGCGAGGGCATAGGTTAAGCCGGTTAACTTTAACTGTTTGATGACTGTAGGCCAGTGTAAGTTTTTGTGCTGCTTTAATTCTATTGCTTGCTCGACTTTACGCGCAGCGGCCTGTTTTTTTTCTATCGCAGGTGGAATAGTTGGTTTTGCCAAGCGAGCGTGGTTAGTTTCTTCAGTAGCGGGTTTAAACGCTAACAATCTAAGTAACAGCATCTCAAAGCCCAGTCGTGGTGTGGGTGCCAAGGCTAAATCGCGTCGGCTTAATAAAACAATTTGATAATAAAGCTGGATGTCCTCCGGCGAAAGTTTTTGGGCTAGGTCAATGACAGCCTGCGTGTATTTAGTTTCACTCTTAAACCGCTGGCTCAGCGCCATATCATGTAAAAAAGTCAGCAGTTCATCAATAACCCATGAAAAATCTACGGCGAGGTCGTTTAATTTTTCGACTAGGGACCAGAGCCGCGCAGTATCTTCCAAAATCAATGCTTCTAGTAGACTGCTTACTTCAGTGTTAGCGACATGACCGAGTAATGTATTGATATCTTGTTTGGTGAGATTTTGATTGGTATACGCTATCGCTTGATCCAATAAACTTAATGCGTCACGTAAACTACCTCGCGCCGCTTGTGCAAGTGGCGATAGTGCCGCGGATTCATAAGGAATATTTTCATTTTTTAGCACATTAGCGAGATGATTACTGATTTGCGTGGCAGAAATAATTTTTAGGTGAAACTGTAGACAACGTGAAAGTATCGTGGCGGGTAAACGTTGTGGATCGGTGGTTGCTAATAAAAAAATGACATGTGGCGGAGGTTCTTCGAGAGTTTTTAACAAGGCATTAAAACTATGCGAAGAAAGCATATGCACTTCGTCAATAAGATAAATTTTATAGCGGCCTTGGCTGGGCGCATAGTGAACGTCGGCCAATAGATCACGTGTATCCTCTACTTTTGTGCGTGAAGCGGCATCCACTTCAATGAGATCGGTAAAACGATTGGTATTAATCGCTAGGCATGTTGCACATTGGTTGCAAGGTTCAGGCGTGATCTTGGTTTGGCAATTTAAACATTTAGCGAGTAGACGTGCTAAGGTTGTTTTGCCAACACCGCGCGTGCCTGTAAAAAGGTAAGCATGGTGGATTCGTTGTGTATTCAGTGCATTTTTTAGAATGCGGCAAGTAGATTCCTGACCAATTAACTGATCGAATGACTGAGGCCGATATTTTCGCGCAAGGACTTGATAACTCATAAGAACCACCCTTGACCGATCGTCAGATCGATAATGGAGGTAGTTATAGCAGCCACACCTCGGCACACGCATGGACAACTACCGCTGCTTCCTTCCGGATCTGACGGGGTTCGCTGCTTTGCGTTGCGAAGGGACCGATATAACCACCATTGGCGGAGAGAGCGGGATTCGAACCCGCGGTAGGGATGAACCTACACACACTTTCCAGGCGTGCTCCTTAAGCCGCTCGGACACCTCTCCCAGAAAGCTGCCAGGTTAAACTAGAATACTTAATTTGGCAATTATCAGATGAGGAATCCGATAGAGTCATTATCGAATAGATGAATTAGATGAAAACGGCAACGCAATTTCGTATACAATAACTTCCCTTTTAAAATAATAGTTACTTTTAATGTACTCATAGGTTAAGTATGTCAGACGCAGCATACCCAGCAGAAATTTTATCTAGAAGAACATTTGCAATTATTTCTCACCCCGATGCGGGTAAGACTACATTGACAGAAAAGCTTTTGTTGTGGGGAGGTGTCATACAACTTGCTGGGACGGTTAAAGCGCGTAAAGCCGCACACCATGCTACTTCCGATTGGATGGCTTTAGAAAAGGAACGAGGAATCTCGGTCACGACTTCTGTCATGCAATTTCCTTATCAAGAATGTATTTTTAATTTATTAGACACGCCTGGTCATGCTGATTTCTCTGAAGATACCTATCGTACGTTAACGGCTGTTGATTCAGCCTTAATGGTGATTGATGCGGCTAAAGGCGTAGAGCCACGGACAAAAAAATTATTAGAAATTTGTCGTTTACGACAGATCCCCATTTTGACTTTTATTAATAAAATGGATAGAGAAGCGCACGCACCCATTGAGTTATTAGACGATATTGAATCGACATTGGGGATTGCTTGTGCGCCGGTTACCTGGCCTATAGGAATGGGAAAACAATTTAAAGGTATTTATCATACGCTAGAGGACAAGGTTTATTTTTATGCACCCTCAAGTAATTTAAAACGTAAAGAGAGTGAATGTTTTGCAGGTATTAATCATCCTAACGTAAAAGAACGAGTCGGCGTTTTATTTGATGAATTACAAGATGAATTGGCATTGATTAAGGGCGCGAGTGCTGACTTTAATGAGCAAGATTATCTTGCTGGAAAATTAACACCGGTTTTTTTTGGCTCAGCGATTAATAATTTTGGCGTACAAGAATTATTAGCGGCTTTTGTGAAATATGCTCCGTGTCCGCAGCCTAGACACACTGACGTTCGGGTTGTGTATCCGCAAGAAGCTAATTTCAGCGGATTTGTATTTAAAATTCAGGCGAATATGGATCCAGCGCATCGCGATCGGGTTGCTTTCTTGCGATTATGTTCTGGAAAATACACACCTGGTATGAAAATATTTCATGTCCGAACTCAGCGTGAAATCACCGTACACAACGCACTGACTTTTATGGCGGGTGATAGAGTGAGGGCGGAAGAAGCATGGCCAGGCGATATTATTGGTTTACATAACCATGGTACGATACAGATAGGTGATAGTTTTACGCTGGGAGAAACATTAAAATTTACTGGGGTTCCTTCGTTCTCACCAGAATTATTTCAACGAGTTCGTTTAAAAGATCCATTGAAATCTAAAGCCTTATTAAAAGGATTAATGCAATTATCTGAAGAAGGCGCGATACAAATTTTTAGACCTTTGAACACTAGTGAATTAATTTTAGGAGCAGTGGGTGTTTTGCAATTTGATGTGGTGGCGTACCGATTGAAGCATGAATATAGAGTAGAATGTGCGTATGAAGCGGTTAATATTGTGGCAGCACGTTGGGTAAGTGCGGAAGATAATAAGCAATTAAAAGAATTCCAAAATAGAGTGACTCTAAATTTAGCTCATGACGCTAAAGAAAATCTGATTTATTTAGCGCCGAGTCAAGTTAATCTGAAACTGACTATGGAACGCTGGCCAGACATTTGTTTTTCGCAATTGAAGGAGATCTAAGCTTTTAATAGCCGTTTGAAGCCTGTACGTCATGAAGGAAAAAATAATGAAAGAAGAAAGCTTATCAGCATCTATTAGCCACTGTCATCAAAAATGCTAGACGTGCAGTGAATGCTAACAATGCAAAATCGGATTTTATTTCTAATCTGAGTTATGAATTGCGTACCACTCTGGCTAATATTATCGGGATGGCGCAATTATTAAGTATGGATTGTTTACTTCCTAAACAACAGCGTTACGTAACAGATATCCTTGAAGCAAGCGAAGCTATTTTACCGTTGGTGAATCGTTTGCTCAATCTTTCCGAGTTAGAAGCACAACATATCGAGTTACAATTCTGCAGTTTTAATTTAAAACATTTGTTAGAAAAAGTTATCAATCAATTATCTTATCAGGCAGGGATGCGGCGTTTACAGTTAATACTGGATTATCCAGAAAATATTCCTCTCTTTTGGATAGGTGATCCCAATTTAATTTACCACATTTTATTTCATTTAAGCAGCCATGCCTTAATTAATACCGAACAGGGTATGGTTATTATACAGGTTGTTAATCCTATAAAAGAATTTGTTTCTTTGCAAAGCGAAATTATATTCAGTATTAAAGATACCGGAAAAGGGATGGATGAGGCGGAGTTATTAGCATTAAAGGCTTGTTTTAAGCAAGTTAATCATCGCCGTCGTTATAAGACTTTTAATTTAGGTTTGTCTATCATATTAAGTTATTTACGCGTATTAAAAGCGACTTTAGAAGTTGAAAGCACGCTAGGAAAAGGAAGTCATTATATTTGTCGAATTCCTTTAAAAGAACTTAAAGAACCACTCGATGATAATACCTACACATCAAAGAAAAATAGTTTGGCTATTTCTACTGATATGGCAATACGACTCTTGGTGGTAGAGGATAATGAAATTCTTCGGCGTATTTATAGTTCGTTTTTGGAAAAGCAAGGAATAGTTTATGATATGGCTAGTAATGCTGAAGTGGCTTTAAAGTATTATATGCAGAAACAATACGATCTTATTCTTATCGACATCGCCTTGCCGGATAGTGATGGTATGGCTATTACACAAATAATTCGCCATCAGGAAGCAGGTAACGAACATATTCCTATTATTGCTTTAACCGCTTATGGCCAGCCTACCGATGTGAAGCAATTTCTTCAAGCCGGTATTGATGAAGTATTGATTAAGCCTATTAAAATAGAAGAAATAAATTATTTATTAGAAAAATGGATACAACCAAAAGTGGACTTAAATGTTTGAAGTAATTAAGCGAGCTGTTTAATTTGTAAACGCTCTTGTTGTAAAGAGATCTGTACGCCGCCTTTGTTAAAGTTTTGCTGTAAATCATGCAAATCTTCACTTAACCAATAATGACCGGCAATTGCGACAAGCTCAGCTTCTAAATTTTGGCAAAAAATATGCGCATGTTGATTTCCAGTGACGCCTGCTAGGGCTCGACCTTTTAATCGGCCATAAATATGGATGTTACCATCAGCTAAGAGTTCTGCTCCGGGGCTAACGGAAGTAATTACAATGAGATCACTATTTTTTGCGTAGATCTGTTGGCCAGAGCGCACAGGCTGGGTAATTACCTTAGAGTTAATACTAGGAGTAGGAGCATTTGTCTTGGGCGTGGTGTCCGTAGTTTCAGTTTTTATATTGGCTAAGATAGCAAGACCAGATTGTATGGCAAAGGTTTGTTGCTCAGCCGTACCTCCGCGTATTCCGACAGGAATTAAACCATAGCCACGTAGACAGTTGATAATAGCCGGGAAATCAATGGGTCCGCAGGGAGTCGGTAAGGAAAATAAATCCAAAATGATAGGTAGTTGTTGGAAAAAACGTGGAGTTTGCTCAACTAAAGGTTTTAATTGTTGATGAACCAATTGTGCGTCAGCGTTTAATAAGTGAAAAGTTGTTAATGTGAATAGACTTGCCTTTAATTTAAAGGCTTCTTGTGATGTTCCCATCAAACTGTGCATAAATAGTCCACCTAGTCACTTTATAGAATGTCGAAATGAAGTAGGCATTATATACTAAAATTTAATAAGGAATGCTCGCCTTTAATTTTCTAGGTGGTGAATGATGGATAAAATTTGGTTGAATCGTTACCAGCAACAAGTCCCTGCTGAGATTAATCCCGATATTTATCAGTCACTCGATCGATTATTTGCAGATGCCTGCGAAAAATTTCATTCGCTGCCGGCATTAAGTTTTTTTCAGCAAACGATTAGTTACGGGCGATGGGCTGAATTAAGTCGTTGCTTAGCCGCTTATTTGCAACAGCAATTGAAGTTGAGCAAGGGAACTAAAGTGGCACTGATGCTGCCTAATTGTCCACAATATATGATATCGATTTTTGCTGTGCTGCAAGCAGGTTTGGTCGTCACTAATGTCAATCCATTTTATACCGAACCAGAATTCACACAACAAATCGATCATTCACAAGCGGAGGTGTTAATCGTATTAAATAATTTTTTACCTAATATAATCCATGCGCTAAAAAACACACACATAAAATATGTCATTACTACTCATTTGGGCGATATGCTTACTTGGCCGCGGTCTTGGTTAATCAATGTTGCCGCGTGGTGGAGTATAAAAAACCAAAAACAAAAAAATTCAGCGATTGTTGCGATTGATTTTTTAATGGCTATAAAAATCGGTCAGAATTTGGCACCGTCATCCGTGGTAATTAAAAGCGAAGATCTTGCTTTTTTACAGTACACCGGCGGTACGACGGGAGTTCCTAAAGGCGCAATGCTAACCCACCGTAATATGTTAGCCAACATAGAACAATTAACCGCTTGGGTTAGGCCTATATTACAGGAAGGTCAAGAAATATTTATTACCGCTTTACCGTTGTATCATATTTTTTCTTTGATGGTGAATGGACTCATGTGCGTGCGTTTAGGCGGTACGAATTGTTTAATTCCCGATGCGCGCAATATAAAACAACTCATACAGACACTTTCAAAGACACCCTTTAGTACATTGTTAGGCGTCAACACTTTATTTAAGGCGCTTCTCAGACATAAAGCATTTTCTAACTTAGATTTCAGGAATTTAAAGATCGCTTTAGGAGGAGGAGCTCCTTTGCAATCTACGGTTAAAGTTTGCTGGAAGGAGATTACTGGAAAATTATTATTCGAAGGTTATGGTTTAACAGAAGCGTCTCCGGTGGTCTGTGCTCCCCCATGGGATTTAGTAATAGTAGGCGATCATGTCGGCTTACCACTTCCTTCCACTGATATTCGTCTCTGCGATGCTAAAAAAAATGAAGTGGAGATGGGTGAAGTAGGCGAATTATGCGTAAAAGGTCCGCAAGTAATGCAAGACTATTGGATGCAAGCAGCGGATGTTGAGTATGCATTAACAACAGACGGCTGGTTATTGACCGGAGATTTGGCGCGTATCGATCATCAGGGTTTCGTTTATATCGTTGGACGTAAAAAAGAATTGATTTTGGTTTCAGGTTTTAATGTCTATCCTGAAGAAATCGAACAAGTTATTCAACAAAATCCTAAAGTAAAAGAGGTCGCGGTTATAGGCATTCCAGCGGATAAAACGGGTGAAGCGATTAAAGTCTTCGTCGTGAAAAAGGATGAAAGTTTAACAGCAGAAGAGCTATTAAATTATTGCCGATCGGCATTGACTAGCTATAAGTTACCTCATGAAATTAAATTTTTGAATCATCTACCAAAATCTGCATTGGGAAAAATATTAAAAAAAGATTTACGCTAAATCCATTTATAAAAAATGGATATCAAATATTTTTTTAATTTTTAATTTAAAAAATTAAATTTAATTGACAATTTTATTTAATAAAAGTAGCCTATCGATTA
>JBDKHQ010000075.1:0-3859 GCA_039797585.1 Pseudomonadota bacterium
CCTAGTCCCTAAAAATAAGCTAAAGACTAAAGCAATACCCGCTACTAGTAAGCCTAAATCAAAGTACCAGCTTCCCTTACTGGATTTAGTTTGAATAATCGACATCTTTTTTTTCCATTGCCTATTTTGGATAGGGGTTGAGAAAATAGCCTATTGCTATAATAATAGGCCAAATTTATAACGGTTCTAGAGAGGAAAAGCAATGCAAAAACAAAATATCGCGGTAATTCTATCGGGATGTGGTGCCTTAGATGGAAGTGAAATTCACGAGTCTGTACTTACTTTATTAGCTCTAGACCGTGCTGAATTACCCTATCAATGTTTGGCTCCTAATATATCTCAATCACGCGTGGTCAACATGGCCGATGGGAAAACCCAAGAACATGCTAAAAGAAATGTACTGGAGGAATCCGCTCGTATTGCACGTGGTAAAGTTAAAGACATTGCCTCAGCTAACCCCCATGACTATACCGCCATGATCTTTCCAGGGGGTTTCGGCGCCGCATTAAATTTGTGTAATTTTGGTTTGAATAAAGAAAACTACTCCATACAAACAGACGTTTTTAAATTTGCAAAGACCATGGTAGAAGCAAAAAAGCCCGCCGGCTTTATTTGTATTGCCCCGGTTTTAGCGCCGAAGCTTTATCCAGCCGGTATCCAAATAACCATAGGAAATGATAAAGCCACCGCAGAGATTTTAGAAAAACTAGGTGCTCGACATATTCCATGCGCGACCACAGATTGTGTCGTGGATAAAGTCCATAAATTAGTTAGCACACCGGCCTATATGTTAGCTCGTTCAATTAAAGAAGTAGCACCGGGTATCGATTGTTTAGTAAAAGAATTATCCCTATTGTTGCACTCATAGTCTTATTTTCAAATGAACCAATTTCTTAGACCGATACGCAGCTTTGTGCATCGTCAAAAAAAATTAAATAAGTGTCAACAGCTAGCTTTTGCGGCTTTATCGGAACAAAACACCTTATCAACACCTATAGATTTTAAAATCTTATTCGAACGGGATGCATATACTATATTAGAAATTGGTTTTGGTATGGGTGATAGTTTATTGCAACAGGCGCAACAACATCCAGAAAATAATTATTTAGGGATAGAAGTCCATCGGCCAGGAATCGTTTTCCTCTTAACACAAATCGAAAAATTTAAACTAAACAATATTAAAGTTATTTATGCAGATGCATCAGAGATTTTAGCTCGCTCCATCCCTAACCATAGTTTAGATTTAGTACAAATATTTTTTCCCGATCCTTGGCCGAAAACTCGGCACCACAAACGACGCTTGGTGCAAGCAAAATTTATCGATTTATTACATGAAAAGCTTAAATTAAACGGAAAATTACATCTGGCCACTGATTGGCAAGATTACGCCCAACATATGTTGAAAATAATGGAAAATACATCCCAATGGAAAAACACCGCTGAAAAAAACCAATTTACTCCCCGACCACCGGCCAGACCAATGACTAAATTTGAAAAACGAGGTCAACAATTAGGTCATGCTATCTGGGATCTGGTTTTTTTGAGATTATAAATTTTGCGGACTTTAATCTGCTATAAACATAGCCAGTAAATTATTATAAAAGCGCTTACCAAACTCTGTCGTTTCCATAGCAAACTCATCATAGGTAAGCAAACCTAGTTGCTGCGCTTTGTGTAATATAGGCTGAATACTTGAAAAAGATAATCCTGTTCGTTGCTGAAATAATTCCGCTGAGATCTTTTGATAAAGTCTTAACGCATTTAACATAAATTCAAAAGGTAATTCTCCCACTGAAATAAATTTTTCCTCTGCTAAAAATTGATTCTTTTGTGCTAAATAAGTTTTTGGGTTTTTTTGTTTCCAAGCACGCCTAATAGTCTTTTTTTTGATATCCGTTAGTTTACTATGCGCACCCGCACCGATGCCTATATAATCACCAAACTGCCAATAATTACGATTGTGCATACAATTGTATCCGTCTTTACTGAAAGCAGAAATTTCATAGTGCTTATATGCTTTTTGTCTAAAAATTTCTTCACCACGCTCTTGTAATTCACCCATAGTTTCTTCCATGGGTAATTGCGGAGGTCTTAGATAAAACTCAGTATTCGGTTCAATAGTGAGTTGATACCAAGAAATATGTGTGGGTTCCAAAGAAAATGCAATCTGCAAATCTTGTAGACCTTCTATGCTACTCTGCTGTGGTAAACCATGCATGAGATCGAGATTAATATTACTAAACCCCGCTTTTTTAGCGGCTGCTACGGCTTTAATCGCTTCATCTCCATTGTGGATGCGACCAAGAATCTTTAATTTTTCATTAGAAAAACTTTGAACGCCCAAGGAAAGTCGATTAATACCTGCTTCACGATAACCATAAAAACGCTGATATTCTACCGTTCCTGGATTTGCTTCTAAGGTAATTTCAGTCGATTTAGAAAATTCTATACGCTTTGCTAGCTCAACTAACAAGTAGCTAAGCATATCGGGTGAAAATAAACTAGGCGTACCTCCACCCATAAAAATACTGGTAATAGGGCGAACGGGCAGTTTCTGAAGATCTTGCTCTAAATCTACAATCAATGCGTCGATATAATTTTTTTCTGGTAGCTCTGATAACAAAGTATGCGAATTAAAGTCACAATAAGGGCATTTTCGTATACACCAGGGAAAATGGATATAAAGTGACAAAGGCGGCAGCGTTAACATACAACCTTAGATATGCGAATAATACAAATTCGTTTTGTATAAAAATTTAATTATGCCATTTTTTTCGTAACGTAAAAAAATTTGCTTTAATTGTCCTAACATAGCGGTATATTTTTCATTCTCAGGTCCAGGAATAAATGACATCGATAGTAATCTGCCTTTAAATCCTTCCCAATCAAATTGCTGAACGTTGGTAAATGATGCTTTTTTTATAGGATGTTCACCAAAAAAAGTATCCATTGCAACTTTATCTAACTTTTTTGCATTCGAATTAGCGTAATCTTTACCATATTCCAGCAATAAGCTTTCGTAGTCACGTATAAGAGGAGATTCTGTATCTCGAACATTCCAGACCAAAACAACCCAGGCCTTAGGCTTGGCAATCCGTTTAAATTCTTGTTTGGTTTTTTCCACATCAAACCAATGAAAAGCGGTGCCAGCCATTATAAAGTCCATACTAGCATTCTCTAGGTGAGTCGCTTCTGCTGTACCGGAAATTGAATGAAACTGAGAATATTGGGCTAAATAAGCCTCTCCAGCCTCTCTCATGGCTTGATTAGGTTCAACACCATACACTGTATTTCCAACATCCAGAAATAATTTAGCGAGTAATCCTGTGCCTGAACCTATATCGGCAATCACACTATTTTTGTTTAAGCCACATTCGTTAACCAGTAAATCAACTATTTCTTTGGGGTAAGAAGGTCGATATTTAAGATAATGCTGAACTGTTTTAGTAAAAGGTTCGATAAATTTGTCGGCCATTAAAGCCTCCAACATTGCTTTATTGGCCCAAATTATACCACTGGTAAGCTTAATTTTTGCTTTAATTGATGAAAATCTGCCCAAGGGTCATGTTTAAGCTTAGCTAAGCGCTGCGGCAAGTTTTTTATTGTGAAACTATCAGATTTAATTCGAACGTTTAACTCATCCCATGACAAAGGAGTTGCTACGGCCGCATTTTCCTTAATACGGGTTGAATACGGAGCAATACTGCTAGCACCACGTTGATTTCGCAAATAATCCACAAAAATCTTCCCTTTACGCTTGGTCTTACTCATATTAGCAACGATGAGCTCTGGGTTCTGTATAGACAAATATTTTACAAACGCAAATGTAAATACTTTTACTTTATCCCAACTGTAAAGC
>JBDKHQ010000076.1:0-16846 GCA_039797585.1 Pseudomonadota bacterium
AAAGATGATTAATTAAGGGGGCATTATCGTTCGGAATAACTACTTTGGTATCACTCAAATCAAGACCCAATTGCTGTAAGGCAAACAAAGAAACAGCAATATTATCTTCTGGTGCATCAAAATAGACATTGTAAGTTGAAATATATTCTACTTTCCCTGCTATTTTTTGCGAAACATCCCCTGCTTCTACGTTTTCTTCTAACTGTGTATTACCAATCTGTATGCACCCTACTGCTTTTAGCAAAGTTCCTTGAGCCATCTTATATAAATTATTCGCTTCTGAACCCTCAGGCTTAGGGACAATAAAAATTTTATTATCATAAGTCACACCAAATTCAGCCGCACCGAGAGTGGTATATTTATCTTTATGATAAGTATGCGTATGTGTCGATAATAATTTTCTTTTATAAAAAGGGGCTTTAGATTTATCTTGGTTTTCGACTAGACCCAAGCCTAAACAACAATTAGAGTCTCTTGAACTTTTTCCATAAACTAATTGATTTTCTTTGCGAAGATTAGCTTTCTCGGATAAATATTCATTTAAAGTTTGTGGATTCTCTCGATTTATTTGCGTAATCTTACCAATAGTAGAGGCGAGTACCGTAAGACTATCTTCTTTAGCTTCGGCTGTTTGAAGATCTGACTCTTTAGAAGCTTTTTCTGGTGTATCAGTATTTTTTTTAATTAAATTCCTAGCATCACAAGCTGCCTGTAATTTTTTTCTAGCATACTCCTTTTTTTCATTGGGTGGAGGTAAAATACTATTTAGATGTTTTTGTAAGGGATCGGATGGTTCGATAACAGGAATATTTTTAAGTTTAATCGGCATGAATAACCTCCCATTTAATTAAATTTTTTAATTATAAAATATCCATTATTCAAGCAACATAACATAAAAATATTTTTGTAAAAAGTTCTATAAATAAATTTTTTCAAAATAAATGTAAAAATTATTTTTTCCTAGTCAATTCAGATTTAGTTAATTTTGGTTCAGTACCTTGGAACAGACGTTGAATATTTGAAAAATGACGTGCTATCAGTAATACTGTCATTAAAAAAATAGGCAAGTAAACTGGCAAAGAATACATATAAAAAACGTAAAAAAAGGTAATTGTAGCCGCCAGCATGGACGCTACCGAAATATAACGAAATAAAAATAACGCCACAGCCCAAGTTAATAATCCTATTAAACCCAAGGGCCAGGCTAAGGCAACTAAGCCGCCCAATGCGGTTGCCACCCCTTTCCCACCACGAAAACCAAAAAAAACTGGATATAAATGACCAATAAAAGCAAAAAAGGCAACCCATGCCAAAAACGCCAAAGGCAAACCAAATAACTTGGCTAACATGACTGGAAGCCATCCTTTGAGCACATCACCTAAAAAAACGATAGCCGCTAATTTTTTTCCGCCTATTCTTAGGATATTACTCGCTCCTGGATTTCCAGAACCTTGCGTACGCGGATCGGGGAGACCCGCACATTTACTTACAATAATTGCACTGGACAAAGAACCTAGTAAATAAGCAACTAAAATAAAAATAAATAGCAATAACATAACTTTTCCTATATAGACTCATTTGACATACTTGCACCAAACCATCAATGCGAACCTAACTATTTTAAATTATTCGCATCTTTAATAGGCCGCGGTATAATATATACGAATAAATAATTTTCGTGATTGAAAATTGCGAATCAGCCCACGTTATAGTAATAATTATTAAAGGTTCTGACATGACGCCTAAAGCGGATAATTTAATTTGGATCGATCTCGAGATGACAGGACTTGATACTAATCAAGATAAAATTATCGAGATTGCAACCATAATCACGGATTCTCAATTAGAGATTATAGAAGAGGGTCCTGTGTTTGCTATATTCCAATCCGAACAACTATTAACCGGTATGGACGATTGGAATAAACGTCAACACAAGGGCTCGGGTTTAATCGAAAGGGTAAGAGTCAGCAAAACCACTGAAGAAGAAGCGGAAAAGCAAACCTTAGAATTTATTATGACGTATGTCCCACCTAATAAATCGCCAATGTGCGGTAATAGTATCTGCCAAGATCGGCGCTTTTTGGCCCGCTGTATGCCGGTGTTAGAGAAGTATTTCCACTATCGAAACTTAGATGTCAGTACCTTGAAAGAGCTAGCCTATCGTTGGAGTCCCAGTATTTTAGATGGCTATAAGAAAAAATCCAAACATTTAGCGTTAGAGGATGTACGAGACTCTATTAATGAATTACGCTATTATCGCGAACATCTTTTTAAACTTTAACTTCGAATTATGCCTTATTACACTACCAATGAATTAAGAAATGGTATGAAGGTCATGTTAGATAATGACCCATACACAATTTTAGAAAATGACTATGTTAAACCAGGGAAAGGACAAGCTTTTAACCGGATTAAATTACGAAATTTAAAAAACAGTCGCGTCATTGAACGTACTTTAAAATCCGGGGATACTTTACAGGCTGCTGATGTCTTTGATATTGAAGTTCAATATCTCTATAACGATGGACATGTTTGGCATTTTATGGATGCCGAGACCTTTGAACAATACGCAGCCGACGCATCGGCAGTAACTGAAGCTAAAATATGGCTAAAAGAGCAAGACGCCTGCACTTTGACCTTATTTAACGGCGCGCCCTTATGTATAACACCCGCCAATTTTGTTGTTTTAAAAATAATAGAAACCGATCCTGGTGTGCGCGGCGATACATCCGGCGGAGGTGGAAAACCAGCGACTTTAGAAACAGGTGCTATTGTTAGAGTCCCGCTGTTTATCCAAATTGGGGAATCAATTAAAGTCGATACGCGTACCGGTGAATATCTTTCTCGCGTAAAAGCATAAAAATTCAATGTATACTCACAGCAATTGGATTTTTGGCAAGTGCCGCGCTCGTGCAGCAATCTATGCGATACAGCATATACATGAGGATTGCGAATTGAGCGGCAACGTAGCCAAAAATTTAAGTGCGAAGGGTATGGTATAAAAAAAGATGGATGATCTTACGATCATCCATCTCAGCTGCGCTCCTGCCCCAATCAACTGCTAAAAAACTTAGCAAGCTTATCCAAAAGCATTAACGGGTTTTAGCGTTTGTCTTTATTATCTGGCCAGTGTGGTTTGTTTGGATTAATTTGTGGGCCGTGTCCGCCAGGGTTATGTCCAGGATTGTGCGGAGGTTTTTGTGGGCCATGACCTGCATGACCTGGCCATTGTGGTTTTTGGTGTTTCTTATCGTGAGGAAATTTACCTTTGTTCATATGAGCTCCTAATTAAAACATATAATGTCTCTCCCTTTAAGCCTAGCAAAGACCTCGCTAAATACCATAATATTCCTATTAATTGGACAAAATATGGTCAACTTATGCGGGCAGCGTAAACAGTTGTCAGTTAAAGACTTAACTTATTTAAATCAACTAAACGTCGCGGTGCAACACGGCCATCGTCTAAGATTTCTCCCACACCAATAAATTGTCCACTTTCTTGTAAAAGTAAACGCACAAATCCTTGTTTGGGAAGATTAGGGAGTAATACCGCTTGTCCTCGAAAAAGATAATAAGCCGCAGCTTGTGAAATTTTCAAAACCGGCCATTCGTTTAACAAACTATCTAAACTTAATAATTTTTGATCGCATTCAGCCAGACTTAAGCTTTGTAATTCTTCCAAGCTCACCATTTGTGCCGCAAGGTAATTAGCGACTCCTAAGCGACGTAAATCATGCACATAAGCGCCACAACCTAGGGCTTCACCGATATCTTCTATTAATGTACGTATATAAGTCCCTTTACTACATTTAATTTCAAAATTAAGTATACTCTTCGCACTTAACATTGCCTGTGTATCGCGGGGATCGCAATCCTCATGGATACTCATACACTCCGGTTGCTTCGTTTTCGCGGCGCCTTGACAAAAACTCAATTGCTGTGAGTATATACCTTCATCGTTGCCATCGAGCAGCCTTAAGCTATGTATAGTCACGGTGCGCGGATTACGTTCTACCACTAACCCTTGCCTGGCCAATTTATATAAAGGTCGACCTTTATGTTTTAGTGCCGAAAACATAGGAGGAATTTGCGAGATCGGCCCACGAAAAGCAGATAGCACGCTTTCTAGTTGATCTGTCGAGTAATTAGTTACGGGGCGGGTTTCTATCACTTCTCCCTCAGCATCACCGGTGTTGGTTTTAAACCCTAAGCGGGCACTCACACAGTAAGTTTTATCCGCATTGAGTAAAAACTGAGAAAATTTTGTCGCTTCTCCAAAACATAATGGCAACAACCCTGTTGCTAATGGATCTAAGCTCCCTGTATGTCCCGCTTTACTTGCCGAGAATAATTGTTTTGCTGTTTGTAATGCTTGATTTGAGGTCATCCCTTTCGGTTTATCCAGCA
Organism: Pseudomonadota bacterium; assembly: GCA_039797585.1. Taxonomy (GTDB): domain Bacteria; phylum Pseudomonadota; class Gammaproteobacteria; order Diplorickettsiales; family Diplorickettsiaceae; genus Aquirickettsiella. Next base: position 4,408 of record JBDKHQ010000076.1, read on the forward strand.
ACAAAATACCATTGATGGAACGTTTTTTGGAACTTGGGGGGTACATAACTTATTCTTTTATAAAAATAACTAATTACTCTTCGCATTTGAATTTTGGCGAATGATTTATTCGGAACGTTTAGCCTTATCTTTCTCGATAACACTGTCAATTAAATTATGGATACGATCACTTTCTTCCATGAAATCATCATAAAAAAACCGCAGGCTAGGCACTTTATGTAATTGTAAACGTTGTGCTAAAGCATAACGTAAACGAGCAGCTGCTTTTCTTAACAGTTTAACCGCTAATTCCTTACTTTGTTGTTTATCCGTCGAGTTTTCTACATCTAACTGTGTAAATAATATATCTGCATAAGAAAGATCACGTGAAACCTTTACTGATGTGATCGTAATAAATTTCAACCGACTATCCGCGATTTCTTTGTTCAGAATATTATTACTTAATTCTTTCTGTATCAGATCGGCAATACGCGCGACGCGACTAAATTCTTTTGGCATTAGATAGTTCTAGATATAGAAATACGTTCATACACTTCAATCATATCGCCCACTCGTACATCGGTAAAGTTTTTAATACCGATACCACATTCCATACCATGGCGAACTTCTGCCGCATCATCTTTAAAACGACGTAATGAATGTAATTCGCCTTCATGAATCACAACATTATCACGTAACAATCGGATAGGCGCATTACGTCGCACCAATCCTTCTGTTACCATACAACCAGCGATGACACCGAGCTTAGCGGAACGAAACACTTCACGAACCTCGGCTAAACCTAAAATATTTTCTTTTATTTCTGGCGCCAACAATCCATTCATGATGTTTTTAACTTGGTCGATCAGGTCATAAATAACGCTATAATAATTCATTATTAAGCCTTCTTTTTCTACCGTTCTTTTGGCGGTGGCGTCCGCTCTAACATTAAATCCTAAAATTAATGCCTTTGAAGCTAAAGCAAGATTAGCATCAGATTCTGTAATGGCACCTACGCCTACATAGACAAGTTTTATTTTAACTTCAGAAGTAGAAAGTTTATTCAAAGCTTCTTGCAACGCTTCAGCTGATCCTTGCATATCAGCTTTTAAAATAATATTTAAAGTCTTAACTTGGTTTTCATCCAACTGACCGAAAATATCATCGGTTTTAATCATGCGTTGTTGCGCTAATTTAGCTTCACGTAATTTTCCTTCGCGGAATAAAGCAATCTCTCTAGCTTTACGTTCATCAGCAACAACCACTGCTTCATCACCAGCTACAGGAGCACTCGACAGACCTAATACTTCAACGGGCATAGAAGGTCCAGCTGCTTCAACTAATTTACCTTGTTCATCGAGTAATGCTCTGACTCGGCCATAAGCGGTACCCGCTAATAGTAGATCGCCTTTATGTAGCTTCCCTCGTTGTACTAATATAGTCACAACGGGACCTTTTCCTCTATCTAAACGCGATTCTATAACTATCCCTTGTCCTGGTCCTTCTTGGGGTGCTTTCAGTTCTAATACTTCTGCTTGCACCAATAGTGAATCTAATAAATCATCAATTCCCTGGCCAGTTTTTGCAGAGACAGGGATAAGCATCGTATCACCACCCCATTCTTCAGGATTGAGACCTTGTTTGGCTAATTCATTCTTTATTCTATCGAGATCGGCTTCAGGTTTATCAATTTTATTCACAGCAACAACAATAGGAACATTTGCCGCTTTAGCATGTTGTATGGCTTCTATCGTTTGCGGCATCACACCATCGTCGGCCGCGACAACCAACACAACGATATCTGTTACGCGTGTACCTCGGGCCCGCATAGCTGTAAACGCCGAATGGCCAGGAGTATCTAAAAACGTAATGACTCCTTTGGGTATTTCTACGTGATAAGCACCGATATGTTGCGTAATACCACCGGCTTCTCCCTGAGTTACCTTGGTACGTCGGATATAATCTAAAAGAGAAGTTTTTCCATGATCAACATGACCCATAATGGTAACTACCGGTGGACGTGCCAGCAATTCACCCATTTGTTGCTGCGTGGTATTCACCAAACCTTCTTCTAATGCATTAGAGCTTACGGGCTTAGCAATATGACCCATTTCTTCTACGACGAGTATGGCGGTATCTTGATCGATAGCTTGATTAATAGTTGCAATCACACCCAACTTCATTAACGATTTAATAACTTCCGCCGCCTTAATCGACATCCTTTGCGCTAAATCACCCACCGTAATCGTTTCGGGAATTCCAACTTCATGTACCGCAGCTACGGTTGGCCTCTCAAATTGTTGTTGTAAAAACTGATCCGGCCGCCTATGTTTACCGGTTTTTTTACGATGACGGAATTGTTCGTCGGATTCATCTTCAAGTTGATAAATCGCCTTATGCCGATATTTCGCCAGTTCTTTTTCTTTTAAATTGCGATTTTTATGCTTTTTCTCACGTTCCAATCTTTCTGCATTCGTGGGTAAGGCAATAATCACTTTTTCGTTGGGCTTAGATTTTTTTTCTAGATTGGTTGTAGGCGCAATGAATTTTTTCTCAGGTACGGACACTTGCTCTTTTTCCACCGTTTCATTAGACACCACGGACTCTTCATTCGTTGGGCTATTACTTTCAGAAGTGGCTTCAGCTTGCGTTTCGGGTGTGATCAATTTTTCTGCAGCAGCTTTTTCTGCTTGATGCGCTAATGCTTCTGCTTCTTTGATTTCTTTTGCTTCGTTAGCGCGATTAGTCTCTTCATCTATCAAGCCTTCATTACTTTTCACATATGTTCGTTTTTTACGAACTTGCACTTTAATAGTCTTGGCTTTACCTGAAGTATCTTTCACTTTAAGTAAACTCGTGCTTTTACGAGTACGCGTCAAAGTAATTAATTTTTTGGGGTTACTATCCACAGAGGTTTCTTTTCCAAGCTCTGTGGAAACTTTATTTGCAGTTTTATCTTTAATACTTTCTGTCATACTATGCTTCTCCTGCCAATATTTGACAGCTTAGAAAACTTACATTTTTCTGAATACATTATTGCTGCTTCATTTTTACTGGAGTTGTTTAAGTAAAAATAACTCTATTTTTTCACTCCTATTTTTTCTCTTCAGCAAACCAAGGCGCACGCGCAGCCATAATTAGCCTACCGGCTGTTTCACGATCTAATTCGATAATATCTAACAAATCATCGACTGCCAATTCAGCTAATGCTTCGCGAGAGGAAACACCTTTTTTAGCTAATATGGTTGCTATCTCTTCGGTAATACCCTCTAAAGAAAGTAAATCTTGATGCGGCTCCAAAAATTTATCATGTTCAGATATCGTCGATTTTTGCTTAGCCGCGATTTGTGTTGCTAACACTTCTTTGGCGCGACTTTGTAACGTTTCTACTAATTCTGGATCAAAATCTTCAATATCTAATAGCTCTTGCTCTGATACATAAGCAATTTCTTCTAAACTAGTAAATCCTTCTCGCGCTAACATCTGTGCTATCTCTTCATCTATGGCAAGTTGTTCCATAAAAAGATTTTGTAAACCTTCCGATTCTTTAACCACTTTTTTGGCTGCTTCTTCTATAGTGATAACATTAATTATCCATCCTGTTAGTTCACTGGCTAAACGTACATTTTGACCATTGCGACCGATAGCTTGCGATAATTGTTCCTCTTGTACAGCCACGTCCATTATCTTGGTATCTTCATCCACTACGATAGAAGCAACTTCAGCAGGTGCCATCGCATTTATAACTAATTGAACTGGGTTATCATCCCATAACACAATATCAATCCGCTCGCCGGCTAATTCACTGGAAACGGCTTGTACTCGCGCACCACGCATGCCAACACAAGCGCCTATCGGATCAATGCGACCATCATTGGTTTTAACTGCAATTTTTGCACGTGAACCAGGATCACGCGCTGCGCTTTTAATTTCAATCAACTCTTCACCTATCTCTGGCACTTCTATCTTAAAGAGTTCAATTAACATTTCTGGGCGCGTGCGACTCATTAATAACTGAGGACCACGCACTTGTGGATTCACGGCATATAAATAGCCACGCAAACGATCTTCGGATCGTACTTCTTCGCGTGGTATCATTTCTTCGCGTGGAACAAACGCTTCTACGCTTGCGCCTAAATCCACGATCAAGCCTTCTCGCGTAATACGCTTGACTATGCCTGACAACAATTCCCCAACACGACTGGTATAGGCCTCGGCTATCTTAGCGCGTTCGGCTTCTCTGACTTTCTGGATAATGACTTGCTTTGCCGTTTGCGCTGCAATACGACCAAACTCCACCGAAGGCATATGCTCTTCTACGACATCCCCAATTTGGCTATTTGGATCACGCTTTTTAGCTTCGCTTAATAGTATTTGTTTTAAGGGTTCAAAGGGGATATGAGCATCTTCAAGGTGACTCGCCGCCGTTTCATCAGCAACGACTGTCCAATAGCGAAAAGTATCATAGTCACCGGTGCGGCGATCGATAGCCACTCGGACATCTATATCTTCACCCGCTTTTTTCTTGGTAGCCATCGCTAAAGCGGCTTCTATCGCTTTAAAAATTAACTCTTTATCAACATCTTTTTCGTTAGATACCGTCTCTGCCACTAATAAAATTTCTTTTTTCATAGCCTGCCTCCGGTTATTTATTCATTTCAGGCAATACATTCGCGCGCAAAATATTGTCCCACGTTAATACTAATTCTTTCCCATCCTGGTTCAGCACTATCCCAGCTACTCCTACTGATTGTAAAAGACCTTTAAATTTGCGTTGGTTATCGATCGGCGTGTGCGTAGAAACACGCACAGTATGACCAACATAACGCTGAAAATGCTTCTCTTTAATAAGGGGTCTATCTAAGCCCGGAGAAGAAACTTCTAAGTTATAACGACCCAATAAAGGGTCTTCTACATCCAATAATGCACTAATCTGGCGGCTTACCCGCTCGCAGTCAGCGAGCGTAATACCTTTTTCACAATCGATATAGATTCGCAATACACTTTGTTGACCTTGTGTCAGATAGAGGCAAGCCCATAGCTCATAACCTAAGGCTTCAACCGTCGGTAATATCTTTGCTTCTATCGCTGAATTGTTTTTCATCGTCTACAAAGGGTTTTGAATTATAAAATTACCCATCTCAGCTAGTTAATATTTAGCGCTAGCCTAGCCAAAATAAAAAGCCCCTAAATGGGGCCTCTCACACAATAAATTGGTAGCGGGGGTAGGATTTGAACCTACGGCCTTCGGGTTATGAGCCCGACGAGCTACCAGACTGCTCCACCCCGCGATAGCGGCACAGAGTATACTCCATTCAGTGTTGTAATTACAATGGGATAAAACATTCTAATTGAGGGTTAGCTAAGTGGTAAATGTTGCATGCTGACACTGCTCACACACTACTAACTCAGTCGCATAAAAAGAAGCAAAGGGAGGATAAGGATTGCGAAGATTCAATGAAGTATCTGCATGGGTTTGTGTCGGGTGTGAGGTGAAAAATCGTCCACGATAACTCATGCAAAACCAATATGTGGGCTGAGGTCTGTATAAAGTAGTAGGCCATTGATCCAAGGCTAGTTGGTTCGAGAAAAGTTGATATAATTTTGTATTCCAAATGAATGGCGGCGTGCCCAGCTTCAGAGTTTCCGAAGATTGCTGCTTTAAAATCCCCAAACTAACGTTAACTAAAGGCCTCAATGTTTGCAGCTTCTTATTGACCAAGTAAGCATTACCGCCGCCTAAGCTGGCTACGACTAGCACGTTAGATTCATTTTCTAGTGCTGATTTAAGTTCGTCTAGCGTAAAATCAAATTTTATGAAATTTTTATTCTTAACTAAAGGCTGATCGTAAAGGTCCGCTAATTCTTTCCGCAATAGACGTGGTGTTACTGTTTGTAGACTTTCGATACTAACCCCTAGATTTTTGGCCCTATTCTCTACACGCTCAGGCACATATTGGGTCTGGGCAAAAAAGTTAAGAAAACATTGTTTATTCGCAAAACCAAGGCTTAATGCCGCAAAATGGAAACTGTGATGATATAAATAGTAATGAATGGTCGATAATGGATGATTTTTCGGATTAAAATCTGTCTGGCGAGTGACTTTATCAAAAAAACTACTTCCTAAGCGTTCATACAAGGCTAGTTCTGTACTCTTTTCAAAATCACCCAAACTTAATCGTCTTTGCCAAAGATTTGATTTTGCAATGTCAAGCTGTAAATTTTTCTTATAAGCATATCCATATTGCTTTAAGAATTCTTTAATGCCAAGCTTGTGTAATTCTTTATAAAAAGCATTCCAGGTTAAGTTATAAATGGATTTTTTATTAAGTTGATTGACACCCTTAATCCACTCTTCTATCCGTCTTCGTTTAGTATTTACATGAAAAAAACTACTACGCTGCGAGGTTATCTTATCCTTATTCATCCTTATTATTCCTTTAATTCAAACTTGTTATAAAAGTTCTCGACTTATACCACAAGCATCCAACAAGCCAATTAAGTTTTTTCCCTGTGGCGTTTTATTTGATTGCCAATATACATTCAAGTAACTTTTTAGCAAATAATTATAATCATCTAAATTTAAAATTTTTAACATTGCTTCGGCTTGTTTTAGATCATTAAGATGCTGCGTCGACTTTTGGAATAAAATGGCGGCTAAAATAGTCGCTTTAGTGGCTCCTCTAGCTTTATTACTATAATAAAATCCTTGTATACATTCCTCTAAAGCGCGATCCTTATCCCAGATTTGCCAATCCTGAAAAAAACCTAATGCTTGCTGTTGGTATTTTTCAAAACGGGGAGCTAATTGACCTTTAGTATTAACCGCTGATAATAAAAATAGTATGCCGGCAATACTGGCTTCTATATTTGCCCAGGAGCAATTACCAATAATTTGTCCCTGGATGGGGAGATTCGCAATGGCGACTAAGCCTAAGTCGCGGTGTATTCCCTGCGTCAAAAACTCGCGCGATTGACGTGTGTAAATTAACTGTTTACAAAACTCATTATTCCAAACATAAGGACGTTGACATTCATAGATAACAATGCTGCCTTCACGATGACTATTTTCACCTCGATCGCAGCGGACGAGCAAATTTTTATATTTAATCAATGCAATGGCGTGGCCTTCATAAGCAACGGGTAATAAAAGTAATTCTTGATCTAACAGGGCATCAATACTATGCGTATAATCCTGAATATTAATCGTATAACGTTGATATTTCAGTAAGGCCTGAGCGTTAGAAAATGCTGCAATCAATTTTGCTAAATTGTCAAAGTAAGGCCGTAAATGGCGTGAAGAAAAATTATTCTGATAACGGCGCAAGGAATTGAGTATCACATCGATGGTAAACTCTAAAAAAAACCCTTCATAGTTTATTTCTATAAAATTTTTTGCGCCATTAACAATATCTACCTGACCCATCAACTCATAACGATGTCCGAGTAACTTAGCTTGAATAAAGTCTTGGGCAAAACTTAATTTAGCACCATATCGATAGAGTAGTTTTTTTAATTCGACTTGCTGTCTCAATAACGGGTAAACTAAAACGGCTTGCCCCGCGGTGGTATAAGCATTTGCATCGGCTTTATTTGCCAGTAATAATTCACATAAAGCTATATTGTGGTTATCGACTGCCCAATGTAATGCGGTGCGACCAGTAGTATCGGCATTGTTGATATCGGCTCCATATTCTAATAATAGAGCAACAACATCTATTTTATTGGCAATCGTTGCTTCTATTAACGGTGAAAACCCATACTCATCGGTTTCTTCTATATCCGCACCGGCTTGTATATACTGCTCCACGCCATTAAGTGTACCAAACAAAATTTCTTGAGCGAAAGTAGGCTTTAGCATTATCTAGCAAGCGTTACACTTTTGCTTGCACCTAAACCAAGATTTTTTTGTAAACGTAATTGGTTTTCTAAACGTTTTTCGGGAAACTTTTTACTCGCTTCTGAATTCTCTACAGGATTTGGAGTTAATTTATCGTCTATCCCGCTAAATTGCTGGGTTCGTGATAACAAAGGGTGAGACTGCGGCGACTCGCCAAAACCGCAAGAAGATGAATTTTTCTTACCCAGTAAATTGTTAGGGTCCTCAGATAAAGGACAAACGCCAAATTTTCTCTGTCCATCGATGCGTTGTCGTCGCTCCTTGTTAAAGGCAGCCTGTAAATACGCACCTAACTGTTCAACGCTGAGTGTAATTCCACCCGCGTCACCCCCCTCTTCATCTTCTTGTTCGACATTTAAGCTCAGCAATGGCTTATTTTTTTCATCGTCTAGTTTTTTTTCGCTTTGAATTTCAACCATAGATTCACATATAAAAACATTTGCTTGCATTTTAACCTAAACCAGCCTAACGCTAAAGAGGGATGCGTAAGATAGATCTTTGAAAACTCCCAAAATGATCTATAAATAGTGCTCAATCATCAATTCAGCAATTTGTACAGCATTCAAGGCGGCGCCCTTACGGATATTATCCGCTACTATCCACATGTCCAAGCCCAAGGGATGGGAAATATCATCTCGAAGTCGGCCTACTAACACTTTATCGCTATTAGCATGGGAAACGGGTGTTGGATATCCATTATTGGCAAGCTTATCGATAACTAACACACCAGGAGCTTTTTTTAATAACTGCTTGGCCTGGTTGGCACTGATTTTTTTCTTAGTTTCTATATGTACTGCTTCAGAGTGTCCATGAAACACAGGTACTCTTACCGCGGTAGGGTTGACTTGAATTTCTGGATCGGCAAAAATCTTTTGTGTTTCCCAAACCATTTTCATTTCTTCACGTGTATATCCATTTTTTTCAAACTCATCAATATGCGGAATGACATTAAAAGCAATCTGCTGAGTAAAAGCTTTCGGCTGCTTAATAGGGAAACCATTCAGTAATTGGCCTGCTTGCTGAATCAATTCTTGAAATGCAGCTTTTCCTGCTCCAGAAACAGATTGAAAAGTAACAACATTTATACGCGATATACCCACGGCGTCATAGATAGGCTTCAAGGCTACTAACATTTGTATCGTGGAACAATTTGGGTTAGCAATTATACGACGTTTTTTATAGCCGGCTAATGCTTCAGGATTCACTTCTGGAATAACTAAGGGCACATCTTTGTCGTAACGAAATTCAGGGGTATTATCAATAACCAGACAACCACTTTGGGTAGCCTTAGGAACATACTGAGCAGAAGCAGTTGAACCAGCGGTAAATATCGCGATATCAGCTTGTTTAAAATCAAATTCCACTAAATCTGATACGATTAATGGTTGTTTGTTAAATTCCATGGTCTCGCCAGAAGAACGTTCACTAGCCAATAGATATAGATTTTTAATCGGAAATTTGTGCTGCTGTAAAATACTTAATACAGTTTGACCGACAAAACCTGTGGCGCCAACTATGGCTAAGTTAAATTTCTTGCTCATAATGAGTTAACTGCTCTTGGGTTAATAAAAATATTTCCGCCTCACCATGTTCAAATTCAAGCCAAAAAAAAGGAATTTGTGGATAACGATTGATTAAAGCTTTTTTACTATTACCTACTTCTATAATCAAAATACCCTTTTCTTTCAAATATTTTTTGGCCTGTCTAAGAATTTGAATAACAAAATCTAAACCATCCTCTCCCGCGGCTAGAGCCGCGGCGGGTTCATGCTGATATTCTAGTGGCAAACTCGCAAAATCTTCAGCATCAACATAAGGTGGGTTACTAATAATAATATCGTAAAGTCGGCTATTTAGGTTTTGGAAAAGATCGGAGTATAGTAAATTAATTTGGCCTTGCAGTTTATGTGCGGCTACGTTAATGGCTGCCACCGCTAATGCATCTTTCGAATTATCGACGGCATCAATACGTGCCTCAGGTAAAGCATACGCACAAGCAATCGCGATACAACCGCAACCGGTTCCGATATCAAGTATCGTATTGATTCTTTTAGTATCTTTAATCCAAGGACCAAAATCACGCTGAATTAATTCAGCAATCGGTGAGCGTGGTATCAACACACGTGCGTCAACATAAAATGATAAATCCGCAAAGTTTGCCTCATTGACCAAATAAGCGGTAGGGATACGATCTTCCACACGCTGGCGAATATTTTCTATCAGTAAACGCCGCTCAGTTAAGCTTAAACTTGCCGCTAAAAAGCATGGATTTAAATGAGACCCCAGTTTTAATGTAGATAACACTAAATAAAGTATTTCATCCCACGCATTATCGGTACCGTGACCATAATAGAGATTTGCTTTATTAAACTGTGTAAATCCCCAGCGTAAGATGTCTTGCAAATGTCTAAATTCTAATAATGCAGCTTTAAGCTCTTCATCAGAAATACAATAAGATAATTTAGCCACAAAGTTTTAAAAGTTGAGTAAAATATTCCACATTTAAACATAGGCCTTATAGAGAAACAATCAACATATAGTAAGATACAAGTATAGTTCGCCTAGATTAAGCCAATTGAGTAAACTAAAAAATTATATGGCATTCCAGAGGATAATGAATATGGAAAAAAAACCATCCGACCTGCCGATTATCGATAAAAACATAGATAAAACATTCACAAAAAATTCAAACAAAATTTTAAAGGAGTTACTCGAGTTATTTATAAAAGAAACCCCAGCGTTACAAGCAGAAATCAATCTAGCGTTTCGAAACAAGCAGCAGCAAAAACTTGAAGATGGATTGCATAAGTTACTAGGTTCCTGTGCATATTGTGGATGGCTACGCCTTAAAGTCAGCATCATTACACTAGAAAAGGCTATAGCAGAACGAAACTATTCTAACGAGCTATTAGAGCAATTGAATCTAGAAATAGAGGCAGCGCTGATTAAGGCAGAAGAAATAACACTCTCGTAGCCGCCTAGTTAAACAAAAAGTGTTATTGCGAGCTCATAGCGCTCGCAATGACGCATAGCTGTGAAATTTAAGCTCAATATTATGAAGTGCTCTCAGTACGTTCGACGAGTTCTACCATCGCCATTGGCGCACAATCACCTGCACGATATCCGCATTTCAAAATACGCAAATAACCACCAGGTCTTGTTTTAAAACGAGGACCTACGGTATTGAAAAGCGTAGCTACCGCTTCTTTATTACGTAAACGATCAAAAGCTAAGCGCCGTTGAGCAACACCATCACTCTTAGCTAAAGTAATAAGTGGTTCGGCAACTCGACGCAGTTCTTTAGCTTTAGCTAAGGTAGTACATATGATTTCTTTGGTTAACAAAGACGTAACCATATTTCGGAACATCGCTGTTCTGTGACTAGATGTACGGCCTAATCGACGGCCTGAATTAAGATGACGCATAACACTTAGCCCTTTAAATTAATCTTTGTTAATATCTTCAGTTTTTTCTAATTTTTCTGCTTCTTCTGCACCTTCTAAAGATTTTTTTAGAGAGGTCAGTTGTTGTATGGGAACATCCATACCTAAAGACAATCCACGTTTTTGTAAAGCAGTTTTAATTTCCCATAAAGACACTTTACCTAAATTCGGAGTTGATAAAAGCTCTGATTCGGTTTTAGTGACTAAGTCTGCAATACGATAAATATGTTCAGCCTTTAAACAATTAGCCGCACGTACCGTTAGTTCCAATTCATCAACAGGAAGTAATAACATAGGGTTAATATCAACCAGATCTTCAACCACTTCAGCTTCTGTTTCATGTTGTAATTCAACAAAAGTATGTAGTTGTTCCTGTATAATCGTCGCGGCACGACGTAATGCTTCTTCAGGCTCGATGGTACCGTTAGTTTCTAAATCGATAACTAATTTATCTAAATCTGTACGCTGCTCAACACGTGCATTTTCAACTGCATAGGTCGCACGTAATATAGGATTAAAGCGTGCATCCAATTGTAATGAGCCGACTTCACTCACAAATTGCTCGTCTGCCTTACGTAGCGATGCGGCTTGGTAACCACGCCCTCTTACTACTTTAAGCGTCATTTTAAATTCTTTCGGTTTGGTTAAATGTGCGATGACAAAATTAGGATTCTTAACTTCAACATCATGCGGTAAGGTAATATCTCCCGCGCACACAGGTCCGACTGTATTCTTGGTTAGCTCAAGTGTGACTTCTTCTTTACCATGCATCAAGAAGGCAACGCCTTTTAAGTTAAGCAAAATATCGATAATATCTTCTTGGACACCTTCCAAACTACTATACTCGTGAAGTACACCTTCGATTTTTGCTTCCACAACCGCACAGCCTGGCATAGACGATAGCAATATACGACGTAGGGCATTTCCTAAGGTATGACCGAAACCAGCTTCAAAAGGCTGCAGAGTAATTAACGCTCTATTTGGCGCAATACTTTGAACTTCGATGGTTTGTGGGGTTAAAAACTTCTTAACATTCGTCGACATGGGCTACCTTCTTACTTAGAGTAATACTCAACGACTAGATTCTCATTAAATTCTAAAGGCAATTCGCTACGCT
>JBDKHQ010000077.1:0-3011 GCA_039797585.1 Pseudomonadota bacterium
CCTTTTTGTAAACCCGTAATTATAACTGGGTCAAGATTTGCCCTCGCCGCATAAAGCGCAGCGGTATACCCTGCCGGTCCGGAGCCTAAAATAAGAAGTCGATGATTTTGAGCCATACTCATAATGTTCACTTAAGGGTAAAAACCCAGATAAGAAAAAAATTGTTATAATTAAAATGGTTAACAAAGTATAACAAAGAACGCTATAAATAGTACCTATACCCCATAACTAGTTAAAAAAAACGTATGTTATGCTGTGACCTCGATAAGGAGTACCCTTGAAAAGAACCACTGAAGAATTTTTGCAATTAAGTCTCAAGCAGCGTTTACTAGAAGGCCTACTCATTGTTAGTGGTGCCCTTGCCCTTTTTTTATTTTTAGCTTTGTGGACTTACCATCCTGCACAACATATCAAAGCCTCAATGAATATAGCAGGCCGCTGGGGAGATCAACTTGCTCATTTCTTTTTTAATAGCTTTGGTTCTTTAGCATATTTATTCCCAGTATTGTTAGTATATGGGGGATGGCAATGTTTTAAAGATCGTTTTTCAAGTTTATCTCTTAGTTATCCTTTCTTAGCTTTACGTCTATTAGGTTTTATCACTATTTTTATTGCAGCTTGTGGGCTAGCAACATTGCATAGTACGCATACTACACATGGTTATACTCCAGGAGGACAATTAGGAAATATTGTTACAAAAAGTTTTATTTTGCAGTTTAATGTAGTCGGCAGTACGTTATTTTTATTAGCCCTTTTATTAGCCAGCACAACACTTGCAACGGGTTTTTCTTGGTTAAATATTATTGATAAAATAAGCAATTATATCGTCGGAATGCCCGCGAAAATTACCGAAAAAATAAAAAAACTCATTATGTATGCCATGAAAAAAAGAGCTTCTGAAAAAATTAAACCGCGTGCAAGCACTCTGGATAAGTCCGATATAACCAATGCCCCTAACAACAGGCTTTCACCTCAATTTAATTCCATAATAAATTCACCCTTAACTAATACAGAAGTTGTTCATCATAATCCACTGTCTATTAAACCTTACTCGTCACCTACAGCCATAGTTTCGAATAAAAAAACTGTGACTGAGTCTTCTCTCCCATCATTAACTCTCTTAGACCCAGCAGAAAAATTAAGTAAAGAAGGATATACACGAGATGAATTAGAACAGTTATCACGAGATGTTGAACTGCGATTAAAAGACTTTGGGATTCAAGTACAAGTGGTAGCCGTGCATCCAGGACCCGTCGTCACTCGTTTTGAAATGCAACCAGCCGCTGGAATTAAAGTGAGCCGCATCACAGGGCTCGCCAAAGATTTAGCTCGTTCACTATCTGTGGTAAGTGTACGTATTGTGGAAGTTATTCCCGGTAAGTCCGTCATAGGACTCGAAGTACCTAACAAACATCGCGAAATTGTCAGGCTCAGCGAAATATTAAGTTCAACGGCTTATCAACATGCCCGATCACCACTCTCGCTTGCCTTAGGTAAAGATATAGCCGGCCACCCGGTCATTGTTGATCTAGGTAAAATGCCACATCTACTCGTTGCAGGAACAACAGGTTCGGGAAAATCAGTGGGTCTCAACGCCATGTTATTAAGCATTCTATATAAAGCCACACCTCAGCAAGTTAGACTAATTATGATAGACCCAAAAATGTTAGAGCTAGCTATTTATGAAGGTATCCCACATCTTTTAGCGCCCGTGGTGACAGATATGAAAGAGGCGGCGAATGCCTTACGTTGGTGCGTCGCAGAAATGGAACGTCGGTATAAATTGATGGCGCATTTAGGCGTACGAAATTTAGCAGGACATAATCAAAAAATACAAGAAGCTAATGTTAAGGGACAGCCCCTCAATGATCCTTTTTGGAAACCTGAACAAGGGGGTAAAGCTGAAGCTTTAGAGCATCTTCCTTATATTATTGTACTAATCGATGAGTTTGCTGACATGATGATGGTGGTTGGCAAAAAAGTTGAAGAATTAATTGCAAGGATTGCACAAAAAGCAAGAGCTGCGGGCATACATTTAATTTTAGCCACCCAAAGACCTTCTGTAGATGTTATCACTGGCTTGATCAAAGCAAACATTCCCACGCGTATTTCCTTTCAGGTCTCATCAAAAATTGATTCTCGTACTATTCTTGATCAACAAGGTGCTGATCAACTATTGGGTCATGGAGATATGTTGTATTTAGCCCCGGGCACAGGCGTTCCTATTCGAGTCCACGGTGCCTTTGTAGCTGATCAGGAAGTTCACCAAGTAGTCAGTGCATTAAAAAAATCTGCCGTACCGGAATATATGCTTGATCTTACTCAAGCCAACCTTAATGAAGGAGGAGATCTAGACCTTTTAGATAACAGCTCCGGTGAAAAGGATGTATTGTATGATCAAGCCGTACAAATCGTTATAGAAACTCGCCGTGCCTCAATTTCTAGTATTCAGCGGCGACTTAAAATTGGTTATAACCGCGCCGCACGGTTAATGGAGGATATGGAGAAAGCAGGTTTGGTTAGCGCTATGGAAAGCAATGGAAATCGTGACATTCTTATACCTGATAGATTAAATGAATAAATTTATTTTACAATCCATCTTATTCCTACACGTATTCTAGTCTGATTAGAACATCTCTCCAATCAAAATTGTTTCTTGTTCTATTCTCAAAATATTATTTGTAACTTTTCCACAAAAATCTAATTTTCTAATCAACGGGTTTTAAAATTAACTAAATTGATTATACAAAACAATTTATTTATAAAAGTTTAAATCTGTAATTATTTATTTACAGATATTTTACAAATTTTTTTAAAATTTAGACAATTTAAAAATAATTCGGTATTATTTTTAAATTAAATAAACTAATTTCAAACAAGTTTTTATAAAAACTGAAGGTTAGAAATAAAAATAAAAAAGCTGTTAGTTAAAAATAATAATTTTCGGCTTCTTGGAAAAGAAAAATAATTTGGTATATTGTACGGAGGAAGATACTTTAATTATAATAACT
>JBDKHQ010000078.1:0-45365 GCA_039797585.1 Pseudomonadota bacterium
ATTATAAAATCTATGTGGACCGACAAAAATTCTTCCCCTTAACAGAGCGTGAATATTACTGGGCGGATTTAGAAGGCCTAAAAGTCTATACCTGTGAAAACATTTATCTCGGCATAATCTCAGCTATCTTTGCTACTGGCGCTAACGATGTATTGGTGATCACAGATAAAAAAAGGTACTTAATTCCCTTTTTATTGGATCACACTATTAAGTCTATCGATTTAGAGAATAAAACTATGATTGTCGATTGGGATGCTGAATTTTGATGGATATCCAGATTATTAGCCTATTTCCTGAAATGTTTACTCCTTTGAATTTGAGTATACCTGGGCGCGCACAAAAAAAAGGGTTGATAAAAATATCCTATTTAAACCCTCGGGATTTTACAGCAGATAAACATAACACTGTAGATGATCGTCCCTACGGTGGCGGGCCTGGAATGGTAATGAAATTTGAGCCATTACTCGCTGCAATAAAGATGGCAAAATTGCGCCAAAAGAACTTGCATTCAATTCCTCTAGTCAGCTATTTATCCCCTCAAGGCAGGCGGTTCGATCAAATCGCGGCTCAAGAATTAAGTCAACGTAAAGGACTTATTTTAATTGCGGGTCGTTATGAAGGCATCGATCAACGTCTTATAAACAGTGAGGTCGACGAGGAATGGTCTTTAGGGGATTTTATTTTGAGTGGCGGGGAGCTTGCCGCGATGTGCCTCATCGACACCATAGTCCGCCTACAACCCGGGGCATTGGGTCATCTAGAATCTGCTTCGCAAGATTCCTTTAGCTCAGCTCTATTAGAGTACCCGCACTATACGCGGCCTGCAAATATAGATGGGCAAAAGGTTCCAGATGTTTTACTGCAGGGAGACCACTCCGCCATTGCTCGTTGGCGCCTAAAACAAGCTTTGGGACGTACCTGGGAACGCCGACCAGATTTATTAAAAAACCATATACTTAGCGAGCAAGAGCAGGTATTATTAGCCGAATTCATCCGTGAAAATAGCGAATAAAATTTGGAGTTAGCGATGAGCAATCTCATACAAACTATTGAAAAAGAACAAATGCAATCAAAAAAGGACATTCCCGACTTCCGTGCTGGAGATACAGTTGCGGTTAAAATTAAAGTCAAAGAGGGTACACGTGAACGATTACAATCCTTTGAGGGAGTTGTTATTGCTCGACGTAATCGTGGATTCAACTCTGCCTTTACAGTAAGAAAAATCTCACATGGTGAAGGAGTGGAACGAGTATTCCCCCTTTATAGTCCTTTAACGGATAGCATAGAAATTAAGAGACGCGGCGATGTTCGAAAAGCAAAACTATATCATTTGCGCAATCTTCGCGGTAAAGCGGCACGCATTAAAGAAAAATTAGTAACAGCTATGCAAGCTTCTATTTCAACAAAGGAAGATGTTAGCGATAACAATCCTGTAGAATAGGTGCCAAGTTTGCCAACAATATTTTTGTTGGCATAGCAAAAACTTTAGCCGCTATCATTATCATAAATGTTTTATAAAGCTATCATCCAAACACCCATTGGTAAGCTAGGAATATCCACAATAGATCAATTTCTTACCGGGCTTGATTTCTTGACAGGTGATAGGGCATTAATTGCCCCCAATGGAGAAATTGTAGACCGGATCGTTAATCAGCTTAATCAGTATTTCCAATATCCAAGTTTTCAATTTAACATTCCCTACCAGCTAAAGGGAACACCTTTTTAAAATAGGGTTTGGCAAGCATTGGGTAAACTTCCTAAACAAAAAACCGTTAGTTATGGAACCCTCGCCCAACAATTAAACACAGGTGCAAGAGCTATTGGAAATGCTTGTCGAGCAAATCCCCTCCCGATATTAATCCCATGCCATCGTGTTATCGGCCAAGGAGATTTAGGAGGCTATTTGGGAAAAGAAATAACTATTAAAAAATGGTTATTAAATCATGAGTTTTACACTTCAACATTTTAAGATGATCTAAAGAAAAATCTTTTAACTTAAATAATTAATCGCTAACTTATTTTATTTATTAATTTTCTTTAGTATTTACTCAACTTTCCCTCCTTGGCTTCTGTAAGTCTTTACTCAAAAGTGTGTAAGTTAAAACTGAAGCCGCCAAACGCCCATTGTAATAAATTATAACTTTGTTAATCTATGTAATGTGTGTTGCTAATGATCTAATCAAGGATTTAATTTTCAGTAAATAATCTTAAGAAGGTAGTTTATTTGGAAATTAATTAGCAAGTCCTTATGTTATGTGGAATAGATAAGGATGTCTGCACTACATGGATGTAGTGTCAGCAAGGATGCTACAAGGACGTTACTAACACAGATATACCCCCTTGGGCCGTTTTACGGCCCTTTTTAATTTATAATACAGCTCACAAAATAAATATTTAAAATATTTTATCTCTCAATGTTCAATCTTGCCAAAAATGATGATTTTTTTCGTAATAAGTTTCTGCTTGTATAGTATTAGAGAGTGCATTTAATTTTAACGTAATAGTTCCTTCCGTTGCCGTGTTAAAGATTTTAGAACCTAAACGTTGATAACGATTTAACACAATTTTATGTGGAAATTTAAATCGGTTATGAAAACCCGTTGGAAATAAAGCATAAACTGGTTGCACATGGTTCAAAAACTCTATGCCTGAAGAAGTTTTACTCCCATGATGTGGCACTATTAATACTGTGCTTTGCAAATCTTTTTGTTTTGAATGAACAAGATAGTTTTCTGCTGCTTTTTCAATATCTCCGACTAATAGAATACTCTGTAAACGGCTACTAATTTTTAGCACACACGAACTGTTATTACCTAGATAATGATGATTCATAGGTGGATATAAAATCTCGAAGTTAATTCCATCCCACTGCCAATGCATCTTTTCTTCACATAAATTTACGATTTTGGGTAAAAACTTTTTTGGGATACTACTCAGCACTTTGTCGACTTGTATTTGTTTTAAAATAATCATCGCTCCACCACTATGATCATTATCACCATGACTGATCACCATCAAATTCACCTTTGGAACGTCGATCGTTTGTAAAAAAGGAAGTATGACCAATTTTCCTGCATCAAAGGATGGACTTAAGCGGGGACCTGTATCATAAATTAGAACGTGATGTTGAGTAAGAACAACACTGGCTAAGCCCTGTCCCACATCGAGAAGATGAATCCAAATATCGCCATAGGGCGGTCTCTGGCTTTCCCAAAAAAATAAGGGCAAGATCCAAATGAAGCCTAAACAGCGAGTTGGCATTCCCTTAGGTGCCAAAACTAATAATATACCCATTAAACTTGAAACTAATATCCAAGGGCTTGATAAATACGCATAATATTGAGCCAAAGGAATTTCTGAAAAAAATTTGAGCACCTTCCAAAGTAACTCAAGTAATTGTTCTGCGAAAATTAAGAGTTGGTTCCCCAGAACTAAGCCTACTACGCTAAGTAAACTACCTGATAAACTGAGTGGTAAAATTATAAATCCAATAGTTGGAATGGCTATTAAATTAGCTGCAAAACTAATCCAAGAAATTTGATGGAAAAATAATAAGGATAATGGGATTAATCCTAAACTCACAGTCAATTGTATTCGGCACCAAGCTCGCCAATTTTTTAATGGCTTGATGCGATGTGAAACGGCATAAAAAATTAAAATGACCGCTGTAAAGGATAACCAAAAACTCGCTGATAAAACCGAAAAAGGTTCTATGAATAAAATAATCAATAACGCTAAATAAAATGAATGCCAACTTGTAAGATAACGCCGCTGTATGATCGCCAATGAAAAGGCGGATAACATTAGTAAAGCACGTTGCGTAGGGATAGCAAACCCTGCTAAAGCACTATAAAAAATGGCTGCTAATAACGTTAAGGCACTGGCAATTTTCGGTGCTGGAATATACAAAGTAACATAGGGTAACCGGCAACAAATAAAACCAACTATCCAATAAATAATTCCTGAAATAAAAGCCAGATGTAAACCTGAAATAGCAAATAAATGGTTAGTTCCCGTACCACGCATTACTTGCCATTGTTCATCGGTAATTTCGCAGCGTATTCCTGTTGTTAATGCACTAATCAGTCCTAATAAAGGGTAATCTTGTAAGGTCTTTTTTACATTTGCAGTAATTTTTTGACGTAGGTTGTCAATAAAATAATAAGCATTTGCGCGTTGAATTAAATGCAAAGGAAATTTTTCTAAGAGATAGCCTGTAGCACAAATGTTTTGTTGAAATAACTCGGCTTGGTAATCAAAGCTCCCAGGATTCCAGAAAGCACGGGGTCGACGTAGACGCAAGGCAAATTGCCAAATATCTCCTTTCTTGAAATCAGTTAATCTGTTTGAATTTTTATAAAAATATCCCTTAATACGCACAGAGATGGGATATTGTATAGGTACCGAAGTTTCAATATTTTGGATAAGAAAGTCAAAACGCACGGCCCCCGAATAATTTTCTGGAATAGTTAATATACGTCCCTTTGCAATGAGTGTCTTACCTTCTAATATCTTGGGTAATTGTTGGGAAAGTCGTTGATGCGCAATTATCAACGACCAAGAAAAACCTAAACAACAAGCAATAAAAAATAAAATCCAGTTCGAAGAAAAAAATAGCTTAAAAAAATTTAGACTAATTAAAATAATGCTCAGAGAAATCAGTAAATAAGCTAATTTTACCGAAGGTAAATGCGAAAAATGTGTGATCCATACCACACCGATTAAAAACCCTAACGTCCAGCGGGCCATATTTTTATTTATACAATAACTTAGATCCTATTATATATTTTCTAAAAGCAATTTTAAAAAGCTTAAAAGTAATATAAAATATTTTTGGTAAAATTGAAAAATACGAGTCTTCCAGACTTTTACTATTTGAAATAGAACGGACTTAAATCAAACACACAAGGAATGTTATATGAAAAAATCCGAAGAAAATCTTAAAAAAGGAATATCAGGTAATCCTATTCATGAAGAAACAAGCCAAGAAATACGTGAAGAAGCTGCGAATAATTCCTCCAAAAAAGCAACATCAACCACTATTTCACGAAACATTTTTTCTGGAATCTTTCAACGACTAGTATGTTCATCAAGCTCAAAACTCCCCGAAGATACAAGTGAAATAGTTTCCATACCCAAAGCTCAACCTAAATAAGCTTCGGAAAATTGGTATCGGCTGGAAAGATTATAAATAAAATGTTTAACCAAAGATTAAATATTACAACAGCATCTAATTTTAGTGTAAGCCAATTTTTAAAGGTGTTGCTAAAATCATAACAAAGCTAGCAACTAATCCTGCCGCCGGGATAGTTAATATCCATGCCCACATAATTCGTCTTATAGTGGGCCAATGGGTATTGAGCCAACCATTTGTTGAGCCTACTCCTAGAATCGCCCCTGTGACCGTATGCGTTGTAGAAACAGGAATACCTAAATCAGTAGCTACAAATAACGTGAGCGCAGCACCTGTTGCTGCACATCCACCACTTAAAGGTGTTAATTGGGTTATTTTATTTCCTAAGGTATGTACAATACGCCAACCTCCTATCAACGTACCCAATCCCATGACAAAGTTACAAGAAATAATTACCCAAAATGGAACATAAAAATGTCCATTCAAAAGACCTGTAGAAAATAATAATACTGCAATAATACCCATTGTTTTTTGGGCATCATTACCACCATGACCTAAACTTAGTAAAGCTCCTGCAACGAATTGGGCGCGCTTAGCCCAACATTGAGTCTTATTGGAATTTGTATCTTTTATAAAAATGCGCGTCAATTTTATCAGCAGCCAACTTATCGTTAACCCCAATAAGGGTGACAGAACTATTGCTATCAAAACAGGTAGCAATCCATGCCAATTTAAAACATGCCAACCTCCTGCCACTAAAGCCGCACCGACTAGCCCTCCTATCAATCCATGAGATGAACTTGAAGGTAAACCGAAATACCAGGTTAAAAGATTCCAGATGATAGCTCCCGTTAGCGCCGCAAAAAGTACATAAGGGGTCACGATATGAGGTTCTATAAGCCCCGAGCCTATAGTCGTCGCAACACTTAGATGAAAAAATAAGAAAGCAATAAAGTTAAAAAATGCTGCCCATAATACTGCAGTTAAAGGCTTTAGAACCTTTGTTGCAACCATAATAGCTATAGAGTTAGCCGCATCATGAAAACCATTAATAAAGTCGAAGATAAATGCTAAGACAATAACGAAATAAATAAATATCAAAGTGCTCGTCATAAAGCATTCTTTCCATCACCTAAACTTGTTGTTAAGTATACACGACGTTGGTAGGGTTGGCACTCTGACGACGTTAAGCCAATTTTATAAAAAATGTATTTAATCGAGTTATATTTCATATTGGATTGGTTAAAAAAACTTATTGTATTGACTTCAGTTATTTTTAGTTCCTAAAATTTCTATAGCTTATCCTTAACATGCCATTTTATTTCCTATAAGTAACCTCTTTAAGGTAGAATCATATCTTACAATGTAAATATAGCCAAAAAACACTTATGTTATCGCTTATTGAATTAGTTCAACAACTTGTTGCTCGACCTTCTGTTACTCCAGAAGATGAGGGCTGTCAACCAATTTTATGTCAGCACTTAAAGCGCTTAGGTTTTGCGATTGAACACTTACCATTTGCAGATGTCAATAATTTTTGGGCTAGACGTGGAAAAGAATCCCCTTTATTTGTTTTTGTAGGGCATACCGATGTCGTTCCCACTGGGCCATTAGATAAATGGGATAGCCCTCCTTTTGTGCCTGCCATTCGTAATGGGCAACTCTATGGTCGTGGTAGCGCAGATATGAAAGGTAGCCTGGCTGCAATGTTAATTGCGTGTGAAAAGTTTATTAATGAATATCCTGATCATAATGGTTCCATAGCTTGGTTAATTACTAGTGATGAAGAAGGTCCTAGCATCAATGGCACTGTAAAAGTAGCGGAAGTACTTAAAAATAGAAACGAAAAAATAGATTATTGCTTAGTTGGCGAACCTACCTGCGAAGAAAAATTGGGTGATACGTTAAAAGTTGGTCGACGTGGATCTTTATCAGCTGATTTGATCATCAAAGGTAAACAAGGTCATATTGCTTACCCTCAATTAGCCGAAAACCCTATTCATCTTTTTAATCCAAGTCTAGCTGAACTATTGGATACCAACTGGGATAAAGGAATAGCTTACCCTAATTTTCAACCTACTAGCTTACAATTTTCTAATATCCATGGTGGTACAGGTGCTGGGAATGTTATTCCAGATAACATAGAAGTTAAATTTAACTTTCGATATTCTCCTGCAACTACTGCAAAAAAATTAGAAGATACCGTAGAAAGTATTTTAAAAAAACACCACTTAAAGTATCAAATCACTTGGCAACGTGGAGGACTTCCTTTTTTAAGTTCTTCGGGTCAGTTACGTTTAGCTTGTCTTGATGTTATAAAAAAACTTACCGGCGTCACACCTACCGTTTCAACTACGGGTGGCACTTCTGATGCCCGTTTTATTGCGCCTTTAGGAGCAGAAATTGTTGAGTTTGGCCCATGCAACCGTACTATTCATCAAATTAACGAATCCGTCTCTATTGATGATCTTGAGCAATTAGCTTTAGTCTATGAAGAAATTTTGAAGAAAACTTTGATTAAAACCTAAATATTTACAAGATCAAGTCTATCCCACAGATTATACAGGGGTCTAAAATGCAGACAAAAAAAAGCAGCCTTAAGGCTGCTTGCGGTTAATCATTAGTATTCTTTATTATGAAAGAAACTGCGATTTTGATAACCATGATGGATCAGGATAGTAAGCAAATACTAGCGTTCCGTTCTTAATCGAATGGATTAATGAATCGGCAACTGCTGGACTGACTGCAAAACAACCCCAACTTCGTCCTAGACGACCGTGCTGCTGCGCAAATTGCGCAGTGGCATAATCCGCCCTATGGACTACGATATCACGAGCTTCCGCCCTATCGTTAACTCCTTTTTCTAAACCTTTTAACTTTAATGAATAGCCGTGTTTACCCTGATAGGTTGATTCAGTTAAAAACACACCTAAACTTGACTCTAAACTTCCTGGTCTATCTGAGAAGGAAGTCGCATAGTTGCCACCACTGTTTTGTCCATGGGCAACGTAATCATTAAAAAGTACAGAGTTGTTGTTAAGGTCTAATACCCACAATCTTTTTGCTGTTGATGGCTTAGTATAATCAATAATCGTTAGAATATGTTGATTGTCTAAACCTTCCTGTCTAGCTTTGTTATAAGCTTCTAAACCTAACTGTAATACTTTAGGATTAAGGCCTGGAGCTCGCTCACCGAACTGCTGTAGCTCAGCTTGCACGTTAGCATCCTGGCTTACTGGACTAGCATTAACGGTCATCACGAAGAGACCACTGGCTAGCAGTAATAAACTTGTTATTTTCTTTAATATCACTATATAACCCCCCCTCTGCTTATTTAGCAGAAGTAGACCACTATAGCATAATTCGTACAATATTTGAACGCTTTTAGCTCGTTTTATTAGTTAAAAGGCTTACATTTCTATTCCTAGCTCGTAAGCCTTTAAAGGACAAAATAATGCTTTCTTAGAGGGGCTAAAAATCACTCTAGTCCCATTTCTTTAGAGAATAGCCCTCTCAGAAAAATATGCTATTTCTGTTTGTAATCCCTTCGACGCTAATACTCTTTAAAAATCTCTTTTTATAGTCCAAATCTAATGGCTTTCCCAATACGATTTTAATTAAACTTAGCGTTTATTTTTAACCTATTTTTATCATTATAATCAAAAACTGGATTAATTTTTCTCAATAGGCACCCAATAATTACTTCATTTTTCGCGGTCTACCACGCTTACGAATAGCACCTGTTTTAACTATATTGAGCTGAGATGGTCTTGCTCGACCTTTTGTCGTCAACATTCTTTTCATTCTTTTTCTATTTCCTTTAGCCTTTGCAACAGCTAAAGCTTTGAAATTAGCTTCCATTTTTTTATGTTCAATTTTGACAACTTTTTCGAGCGCTTTTTGATAAGCTTCTTGCTCAGCAATTTTCAGTTTTTCTTTGAAATTGGCTTTCAGCATAGCAATCTTAGCACGTAAGGCTTTTTGCGTTATACGAGCATTTAAAGCAGCCTTACTACGTTGCATTTTTTTTGCAGCACTTAAAGGTGGTCTACCTCGTTTAGTTTTTGTTTGTATTTTAGCATTCGTCATATGTATTCCTTAGAGTTAATATAATATCAATCAACCAATATACCTTCTTAAAATTAAGGTGATATTAAATAATATTTCTTTAATTAAGAAGTATAAACCTAAATAGAAATTTTATTATATCGATAAATTATAGATAATTCAGCAATATTTTATCGCCATTAAAAAATTCGGTATTTTTATCCGTATTTTTTAACTGCTAAATTTCTAAGTTTAATAGATAGCTAATTATTTATGGGGATTTCATTATCTTTTTTCAATAGGTATATAATTTCTTTGCGTATTTCCTATATATAATTGCCTAGGTCTTGCAATACGTAGTTTAGGATCGGCCATCATCTCTTCCCATTGTGAAATCCAACCTACTGTGCGAGCTAACGCAAAAATAACTGTAAACATATTGGTAGGAATTCCTAAAGCACTTAAAGTAATACCCGAGTAAAAATCAACATTAGGATATAATTTTCTTTCAACAAAATAAGGATCTTCTAAAGCAATTTTCTCTAAAGCTAATGCAAGTTTAAATATAGGTACTTCTTTTTGCCCAGTCTCTTCCAGCACCTCATGACAGGTCTTTTTCATCACTGATGCTCGCGGATCATAATTTTTATATACCCGATGACCAAAACCCATTAATCGAAAAGGATCATTAGGATCTTTCGCTTTGTCGATATAATGATTAATTCGTGAAATATCTCCTATTTCAAGCAACATATTTAAACATGCTTCGTTAGCGCCACCATGAGCAGGCCCCCATAACGCGGCTATGCCTGCAGAAATGCAGGCGTAGGGATTAGCCCCCGTTGAACCTGCAAGCCTCACAGTAGAAGTAGAAGCATTTTGTTCATGATCAGCATGTAAAATAAAAATCTTATCTAAAGCTCGGGCTAATACCGGATTAGGCGAGTTTTCTTCGGTTGGAACCCCAAACATCATATGCATAAAATTCTCTGCATAACTCAAATGATTGAGAGGATACATAAAAGGCAATCCTGTCGAATATTTGTAAGACATAGCAGCGAGTGTTGGCATTTTAGCAATTAATCTTAATGCGGCTAATTTACGATGTTCTTTATTATGAATATCCAACAAGTCATGATAGAAAGCGGATAATGCCCCAACAACTCCCAGCATAATTGCCATGGGATGAGCATCTCTGCGAAATCCATGAAAAAAATGACGTAACTGCTCATGCACCATAGTATGTTGATTAATTTCTTGGTTAAAACCCTGCTTTTGAATTTGATCGGGTAACTCACCATGCAGCAATAGATAAGCAACTTCTATAAAGTCTGATTTTTCTGCAAGCTGATCAATCGAATAGCCACGATAAAGTAAGATACCTTTATCACCATCGATAAATGTTATTTTAGAAGAACAGGATGCAGTAGATAGAAATCCCGGATCATAGGTAAAGCGATTTGCTTTTGCCAATTGAGTCACGTCAATGACATCAGGTCCTAATGTTGCTTTGCAAACAGGCAAATTAATAGGAGATAAATCATTAACAGTTAAAATTGCCGTGGAAGAAGACAAATCTTTAGTGGTTACTTCCGCAGATTGAGTCATAATAGCCTCTGAATTTATAAATTTAATTTTGTCGCCAACTAAACTAGCAATTACCTAAAAAGAGGGGTGATATATAACAAAGATAAAATACTGATGTCAATTTCGGCAACTTGAAGATTTTATCAAATAATTAGAAAGCGATGCTAGATTTATGCTAGATTAACGATATTGTGCAAACTATTCAACACTTAACTATAACCAATGACCATTCAGGCCAGAGACTCGACAATTTTTTAATGTCGCGGTTAAAAGGTTTGCCTAAAAGTCGCCTTTATCGAATCATACGAAAGGGTGAATTACGCGTCAATAAAAAAAGAGTAAAACCAGATTATCGCCTACAAGATGGAGATATTATTCGGATCCCCCCATTAAGACTTACCGCTCCCGCAAAAAAAAATATTCTCAATGAAAAACTAGGCGCACTTCTTGAAAAAGCAATTATTTTTGAAGACAAACATTTTTTAGCCCTCAACAAACCTAGCGGTATCGCTGTCCATGGTGGTAGCGGGATACATTTAGGCATTATAGAGGCTTTACGTTTACTGCGGCCACAATTAAAATTCTTAGAATTAGTGCACCGCTTAGATCGTGACACTTCTGGTTGTTTATTAGTTGCTAAAAAAAGTAGTGTTTTAAAAGAACTACATGAATTATTACGTTCGGGTGCAATTAAAAAGACATATATTACTTTAGTAGCAGGACATTGGCCTAAATCGTTATTAAAAGTGGACGCTCCCTTATATAAGAATCAATTGCAATCAGGAGAACGCATTGTACGTGTCCAAACAGAGGGCAAAAATTCCTTAACTAAATTTTCCGTTCAACATTATTATGCTGAATCAACATTAGTCGCAGCAATGCCCATCACTGGGCGTACGCATCAAATACGCGTTCATGCCCAATTCGCCAAGCATCCTATTATTGGAGATGAAAAATATGGCGATAAAGAAATCAATAAAAAGATGCGTCAATTAGGTTGTAAACGACTTTTCTTACATGCTAGCCAACTTGAATTTACTTTAAACTCGATAGAGAAAACTATAACGCTAAATGCTGAATTACCTGAAGATTTAAACCAATTTTTAAAACACTTAACTCCTTTAGCTTCAGATTAGTTATCTATTCATGTTTTCCTTTAATGCTGAAAAAATACGTTTGCGAACCTCTTCAACATCAGCATGGCCATTAATTGAAATATAACAAGGTGCATCCGGATCACCTCGACGCTGCCATTCTTTGTAATAACAAAGTAACGGTTTGGTTTGTTGGTGATAAATACGCAAACGTTCACGTACAGTTGCTTCAGTGTCATCTTTACGTTGAATAAGCTCTTCTCCCGTTACATCGTCTTTGTTCGGAATTTTTGGTGGATTGTACAAGGTATGATAAATACGCCCGGAAGCCGGGTGAATGCGCCGCCCACTTAGGCGTTTGACGATTTCATCATCTTCTACTTTAATTTCGATAACAAAATCAATACAAATTCCATTAGCCCGTATGGCTTCGGCCTGTGGTAAAGTGCGGGGAAACCCATCAAATAAAAAACCATTGACACAATCCGCTTGTTGGATACGAGTTTCGACCAACTCGATAATAACTGGGTCAGAAATTAGTTGGCCGGAATCCATTAAAGCTTTGGCTTGTAGGCCCACAGGCGCACCTTGACTCACAGCAGCACGTAACATATCTCCGGTAGAAATTTGAGGAATATGGTAATAAATCGTTAAAAATTTTGCTTGGGTACCCTTTCCTGCCCCAGGTGCCCCTAATAAAATAATTCTCATGTTGTATTTTTATCTCAAGTAAGTGTCTAAAGGTCATCCGTAAAAGCCGGATTCAGACTAGCCAGAAGTCTAAAAATATGCTTTTATCAGTTTCTGATTTTTGCAGCCCCATAATGAAGGACGTAAACCATCGCTGGCCCTATAAAATAACCGTGCCAAAATCAGCTCAATCTAAAAAGTTTCGAAAGAAGTCTACTATAAAAAGCGACAAAACATGTAGGGGTCTTTTCAGGAAATATACTCAATCTACTGCTCTCAGTAAGAACACGTCAGAAAATATGATTTTTGGCATGCCATAGCCCAAGATTTTTAGTAGATAGGCAATAAGATTTATGCTGGATACGCATATCCTCTGAGAATTGACGGCATGGATTAGTTTATATTAAAGGTGTTTTTTATCTCTAACTAAGATGGCCCTATGAATACTTTTGTTTTTGATATTGAAACTGTTCCTGATGTAAAGAATGGACGAATTCTTTACAACTTAGATAGTGAAAAAAGCGATCGTGAAGTCGCTGAAATCATGCTAGTTAAACGCCAAGAAAAAACCGGTAATTCTGGATGGCTTGCTCATCATTTGCAGCGTATCGTCGCTATTTCTGTCGCGTTGCGCACTAAAAATCAATTTAAAATCGGCTCCTTGGGTAATCTTAATTCAGAGGAACCTACCCTTATAGAAGCGTTTTTCAAATGTATTGAAAAATATTTACCTATTTTGGTTTCCTGGAATGGTAGCGGCTTCGATCTACCTGTTTTAAACTACCGGGCATTATTGTATGGAATTAGTAGTCCTAGTTATTGGAATGTAGGTAATGATGATGCCAGTTTCCGCTGGAATAATTATTTGAGCCGCTATCATTATCGTCATACGGACCTGATGGATGTTTTAGCTGCTTATCAAGGCCGTGCAAATGCCCCTTTGACGGAAATTGCTGTCATGCTAGGTTTGCCCGGAAAATTAGGTATGGACGGTAGCCAAGTTTGGGATTATTTTTTGGATGGTAAATTAGAAGCCATCCGAAATTATTGCGAAACAGATGTGTTAAATACCTATTTAATTTATCTTCGTTTTGAATTAATACGAGGAAATTTCTCTTTTGAAACTTATCAAAAAGAGTGTGCTTATGTACGAGAAACAATTGCTAAAGAAAATAAACTTCATTTTAAACAATTTATAGAAGCATGGAAAATTTAAAAACTTTATCTACCGATATTACTACCCCTATTACTATTACAGGCATTTCGCATGAAGGCCGGGGCATTGCCCATATCAATGGTAAAATTACCTTCATCGAAAATGCTTTACCTGGTGAAATCGTTCAAATCGTTTACAACAAAAAGCGACGTTCGTATGATGAAGCGAAAGCTATTAAGATATTAAAAGGCTCAACGGATAGAATCCAACCGGGTTGTCTTCATTATGATAGTTGTGGTGGCTGCAGCCTACAACATCTAAGTAACCAAGCTCAGCTGCAACACAAAGAAAAAACCCTTGTTGATCAACTCAGCCATTTTACTGCCATTAAGCCTAAATCATTATTGCCTCCACTGACCGGACCAAGCTGGGGCTATCGTCGGCGGGCGCGTCTGGGTGTTAAGTACGTAACCAAAAAGCAAGCTGTATTGGTTGGCTTCCGCGAAAAGAATGGGCGTTATCTCGCACAATTACAAACTTGTAAAACGTTAGACCCTAGAGTTGGCCAGCTTTTAGTCCCTTTACAGCAACTTATTCATAAATTAAATGCCTTTCAAGCTATCCCCCAAATTGAAGTGGCACTCGGTGATGACATACTAGGCTTAGTTTTTCGACATCTCACCCCTTTAGACATCTCGGATGAAATGCACCTCAAAAGCTTTGCCGAACACCATCAGATACAACTTTACCTGCAGCCTGGCAATGAAAGTAGCACTCACTGTATTTGGCCAGAAGACCCTAAATTACTAAGTTATCGTTTGGAAAATAAGGGTTATCAGCCTTTGGAACTCTTATTTGAACCTAAACACTTTGTCCAGATTAACCCGGACATCAATCAGGCGATGATCCATCGAGCTATGGAGTTGCTCTCACCTAATTTCAGCGATCGGATATTGGATTTATTCTGCGGATTAGGTAATTTTAGTTTACCCCTTGCCACCCGATGCCAATTCGTCGTAGGTGTCGAGGGATATGCTGAACTCGTGGAACGGGCAAAAGCCAATGCTAGACACAATGCAATTAACAATACACAATTTTATACAGCTGATTTAACAGCCTCTATACTAAAAGAAACTTGGGCTCAACAAACTTTCAACAAAATTCTATTGGATCCACCCCGCTCTGGAGCTTTGGAGGTCATTTCGCAAATTGCAGATTGGAATGTTGAGCGTATTGTGTATGTATCGTGTAATCCTGCTAGTCTTGCTAGAGATGCCGGCGAATTAGTAAAACAAGGCTATAGTTTAGAACAAGCTGGAATAATGGATATGTTCCCGCAAA
Organism: Pseudomonadota bacterium; assembly: GCA_039797585.1. Taxonomy (GTDB): domain Bacteria; phylum Pseudomonadota; class Gammaproteobacteria; order Diplorickettsiales; family Diplorickettsiaceae; genus Aquirickettsiella. Next base: position 15,050 of record JBDKHQ010000078.1, read on the forward strand.
CTCATCATAGCGAAGCAATTTGTTTATTTACTAAATAGGTAGTATGAATAAACTAAACAGCGCACTTCTTAAGAATTTCTGGTTTTTAATAGGAATATTTTCCTACACGCTCTTATTGATGAACCCGATGAAAAGTTTTGCCTATTATGATGAAAATGGCCAGGATGCCAACCTTACATCTGTTCAGCAAAACCTAAATAATATATTAAGTCATTTCAAAGGCTTTAACACCGGTGTTTCTATACAGTCCGTATCAACAGGAAGAGTACTCTACCAATATAATGCTAATCGCGGCTTTGTCCCTGCTAGCACCTTAAAATTATTTACCGGAATTGCTGCTTTAGATTATTTAGGGCCTCACTTTCAATTCAAAACTCGCTTTTTAACTAACCCAGGTGCACTGATTCGTAATGGCGTTTTAACCGGAAATTTGTATATAAAATTTAGCGGGGATCCTTATTTAACCCTAGATGATCTCAAAGACATGCTAGAGACATTAAATGAGCAACATATAAATAAAATTCAAGGCAATATCGTTATTGATGATACAGTAATTGATCGTAGCACCTGGCCTCCAGGGCGTGTTATAGACGATAGGATTTTCTGCTATGCCGCCCCAGTAACAGCAACTATAATCAATCGCAATTGTTTCAGTCTTAGCGTTAAAGCCAATCAACACTTATTACATCCTACCGTCACTAAAAGTAATAGCAATTTAGGTATAGTTATCGACAACCAAGCAGTTACCAAGCGTTTGAGACAAGGAAGTTATTCCCTAGACTTAAAGCCTAATGCTGCCAGCAAAAATCACTATACTTTAAGAGGATATCTTTCCCCGAAGATGGGGCCTTTATCATTCGCAGTCGCTTTACAAAATCCAAATTTGGCGACCTATGATATCGTGGCCGGATTATTGAGAAAATACTCTATCCGTTATTCAAATTTAGTCTATGGAAAGACCCCCCCTCTCGCCAAGACCTTAGCCGAAAACAGCTCGCCTGAACTTGCTTTTTTAATAAAAAATATGTTAAAAAAGTCAGATAATCTTATTGCAGATAGTTTATTAAAAAAACTAGGGGAAAAGTACTTTTCAGTGCAAGGTAGTTGGAAAACCGGTCGAAATGCTGTTCAGGCAATTCTTGCCAACAAAACAGATATTGATTTCAAACATCTAGTGATGGTCGATGGCTCTGGTCTATCTCGTAACAATATAGTCACGCCTAATGCCTTCGTTAAATTATTAAATTTCGCTTATACACAATTACCCGATAGCGATTTACTTTTTGAGTCATTACCCCGATCAGGGATAGATGGTACCCTAAAACATCGTCTAGGGGGCCCCTCATCGGGTAGAATACATGCTAAAACAGGAAGCATGCATGGAATAAGTAGCTTAGCTGGTTATGTTCGAACTGCTAATAATCAAGTTGTGGCTTTTTCTATTTTAATTAATGATCCCGTTCCTGGTAAAAACAATCAAGGAGGTTATCGCTTATTAGAAAATCGAATTTGTGAATTTTTGGCTAGAAGTTATATATAAAATAAACACTCTTCCAAAAAAAATTATACAAATAAGTTAGTTGATTTTTCTAATTTTTTAGAGCTATAAACTAAAAATAAGGATAATTGAAAATGGTTAAAATAAAAAATTCGCTCTATTTAAATAATGATGGGAGTATTAATTTAGAAACATGGCTACACCATGCTGCCATGCAACGTAGTCAAGAAGATTTCAAATTGATTCGACAAGCTTCTATTTTAAGTCAAATTGTGGGTGAAGCAAAAACAACCCCCACACATGTCTCTTGCTTACAACAAGGCCTCACCATGGCCGAGATTCTGTTAGATCTACATTTAGATAAAGAGACCATCGCAGCTTCCTTAATTTATAGTTGCGTAAATTATGCTGAACTCTGTTTAGAAACGGTCTATGAACATCTAGGGCCGAATGTGGCTAAAATTATCGAAGGCGCTAAACAAATGAACGCCATTCGTATTGCCAGTACCGCCGCTAATCTACATCAAACTCAATTAGAAAATATTCGAAAAATGCTACTTGCAATGGTAGAAGATATGCGAGTTGTCCTCATTAAACTCGCCGAACGTACTGCTACTATGCGTACACTAGATATGTTGGATCGAAAAGCAAGTCAAGTCTATGCACGTGAAACACTGGATATTTACGCTCCTTTAGCTAATCGTCTAGGCGTAGGTCAGCTGCAATGGGAACTGGAAGATCTCTCTTTACATTATCTAGAACCAAAAATATATGCCCAGATCGCGCAACTACTTCAAGAACGATTGATCGATCGTGAGTCCTATGTACAAATTATTTTAACTCAACTACGAAAAATTTTAGACCATGCTCAACTACATAATTTTGAAATATATGGACGCGTAAAACACATCCATAGCATTTACAGAAAGATGCAACAAAAAAAATTAAAATTTGAAGAACTGTATGATCTGAATGCTATCCGCATTTTGGTCAATACCGTTAAAGATTGTTACAATGTTTTAAGTATTATTCATAGTTTATGGGCGCCTGTGTCTGGTCAGTTTGATGATTATATAGCGACACCCAAATCCAATGGTTATCGTTCTATTCATACCGCTGTTTTAGGTCCTGGGCAAAAAATACTTGAAATCCAAATTCGCACTCATCAAATGCACCAAGAATCCGAGCATGGCTTAGCTGCGCATTGGCAATATAAAGAAACTGCTCAACAACAAAAAGAAAGTTATCAAACAAAAATCGCATGGCTAAGGCAAGTGTTAGAGTGGCAAAAAGAATTAGTAAAACGCGGCAAAGCTACCGTACCTGGTCTCACCACTGTTTTAGATGATCGAGTGTATGTTTTTACACCTAATGGAGATATCCTTGATCTACCCAAAGGTTCAACGCCGTTGGACTTTGCTTATCATATTCATAGCGAAGTCGGGCATCGTTGCAGAGGAGCGAAAATCAATGGTGCTATTGTTCCATTAACTTACCAACTAAAAATTGGCGAACAAATCGAAATTCTTACTGCAAAACAAGGAAGCCCGAGCCTAGATTGGTTAAATCCAAATTTAGGATATTTATATACTGCTCGTGCAAAAGCAAAAGCTCATCATTGGTTTAAAACTCAAGATTATGAAAAACATTTACTCCATGGTGAAGATTTATTTAATAAAGAAATTCAACGTCTAGGATTAACGACACTCGATCCCGAAAAATTAGCGCACAAACTTCATTTTAAAACCAAAAAAGAAATGATTGCCGCATTAGGCAGTGGTGATTTACGTCTTGCCCAACTTTTAAATGCCATACAATCACAGGAAAAACAGCTAGCCTCTAGCTTGGTCCAACCTGAAATTTTGTTAGGCAAACCTCGTAGCAGTTTGCCGGAAGGTATTAGCATAGCCGGCGTCACCGATTTGTTAACTCAGACTGCCGGCTGTTGCAAACCCGTTCCAGGCGATCCTATTCGAGGATTCATTACTCAAAGTCGCGGCATAGTTTTGCATCGCGATGATTGTATGCATTTACTCAATCTCGAACCAGAAAAACAAAATCGCTTAGTAGATGCTGATTGGGGACAACCCGTTAGTCAAGTCTATCCAGTCGACCTCTGCGTAGAAGCATATAATCGGCCTGGTTTATTGCGCGATGTTTCTACACTCATTGCTAATGAAAAATTAAATTTGGTCGCATTAACACTAGCCAGTGATAAACCCGATCCCAAGGCGTATATTAAACTAACTATTGAAATACCCTGTTTGCTCTCACTTGGCAAAGTCTTAGATCGCATCAAACAGGTGCCCAATGTTATTGATGTCAGAAGGCAAATCATTAGTTAAACCCATCTCTGCCATTGGATCTTTTATGACTAAAGAATTAATTTATAGCATCTCTGAACTAAATCAAATGGTTCAAGATCTTTTGGAAGATGCATTTTTGCCTATTTGGGTAGAAGGTGAAATTTCTAATTTCGCAAGCCCTAGCTCTGGGCATTGGTATTTTTCTTTAAAAGATGAAAAAGCTCAAGTGCGCTGCGCACTCTTCAATGGCCGACAACGTTATAAAAACTGTCAACCAAAAAATGGCATGCAAATCTTAGCTCGTGCAAAAATTTCTTTATATCCCGCGCGAGGAGAATTTCAATTAATCATTGACCAATTCGAACCTGCAGGCGAAGGAGCTTTACGTAAAGCGTTTGAAAAATTAAAAAATCAACTTGCTGCAGAGGGTTTATTTGATCCACAACATAAAAAACCTCTACCTAAGTTTCCTGTTACGATAGGTGTCATTAGTTCTGATACCGGTGCTGCATTGCGCGATATCTGTATTGTGCTTAAGCATCGTTTTCCGGCCATTAACATCATTGTATATCCCTCTTTAGTTCAAGGAAAAAATGCTTCGACACAAATTGTTCGACAAATAAACACCGCAAATCAACGTAAGGAATGTGACGTTTTAATTTTGGCTCGAGGTGGAGGATCATTGGAAGATTTATGGCCCTTTAATGAAGAAAACGTGGCTAGAGCCATTTTTAAAAGTGATTTACCACTTATAAGTGCTATTGGACATGAAACAGATTTTACCATTGCCGATTTTGTTGCTGATCTGCGTGCGGCCACACCTACTATGGCCGCACAATTAGCAAGTCCCGATGGACATGAATATCAACAGCAATTAAATAAAACCTATCAGCGCCTGATTAAAACTATCCTAACTATAATAAAAAACTATCAACTAAACCTAGAAAATCTAGCTAAGCATTTGCGTCATCCACAACAAAGATTACAAGATGGATTTCAGTATTGTGATGAATTAACCCATCGGCTCAATTTAAGTATAAAAAACCAATTACAAATACGCCAACAAAAGCTCTTAGGTTTATCCCGTACACTTCAAGCCATAAGTCCTTTAGCTAGCTTAGCACGTGGTTATGCGATTGTGAGTGATGCAACGAGCAAAAAAATTCTCCGTGATAGCAAAGAAATAAAATCCGGCCAGGAAATTATTACCAAATTGGCTAAGGGAGAACTACTTTGTGAGGTCAAAGCAAAATTTTAGTTTTTTTTGCTTCACTCTCTAGTAAAGTATTTTTCATCATTGCGAGCGCCGAAGGCGCGCGGCAATCCAGTTAAAAGATTAATTTTTTCTAGATGGTCACGGCCTCACTAACGTTTCGGCCTCGCAAGAAGGGCGCATTAATTTTGCAGTATATGCACGTCTCTATCTTTCTGCTGCTTCTGGCATAGGCTCCGCATACCCACACTCTTTACGAGGACAAACTTTCTCAGTACCTCGACGTTTAGTTGTCTTAATGGTCATCACAGGCCAAGCACAACGCGGGCAGGCTTGTTCGATAGGTTCATTCCACACTGCATAGGTACAAGTAGGATAAGTAGAACAAGAATAGAAAATTTTACCATACCTTGATTTACGCTTAAGTAATGTGCCCTTATGACATTCAGGGCATTCTATTCCCGTATCGGCAGGTTTCTCTAAAGGTTCTATATGTTTGCATTTAGGATAGTTACTACAACCTATAAACTTCCCATAACGACCCATTTTTATATGTAATGCATGTCCACAATCAGGGCACAAACGATCTTGTACAACTTCTGGCTCACTTACCGTAGTAACTTCCCCTTCCATATTTCGCGTGTAATCACATTCTGGATATCCTGAACAACCAATAAACCTACCGCGCTTACCTAAGCGTATCGATAAAGTTTTACCACATTTAGGACAAGCTTCATCTAAAGCTTCTTGAGTCACATCTTTTCGCTGTACAGTTTCCTCAGTGGTCTCAATTAAGGTTTTAAATGGGGTCCAAAAATCTTGTAGCAAAGGAACCCATTCTTTCTCTCCCCTAGAAATTTGATCAAGTTCATCTTCTAAGCGTGCCGTAAATGCATAATCAACATATTGCATAAAATAACGCGTAAGAAATTTATTCACTATCCTGCCTACATCCGTCGGTTTAAATCTTTTTTGATCCAGCGTGACATATTCTCTCTGCTGCAAGGTTGAAATAATAGGCACATAGGTTGAAGGCCGACCAATATCTCGTTCTTCTAGCGCCTTAACTAAACTTGCCTCACTATAACGTGGCGGTGGTTCAGTAAAATGTTGATCGGCACTAATGTCGATAAGATTAACTTGATCGCCTACTTTTAGGGGTGGCAACATACTCTCTTCTTCGGATTTTGAACCATCATCACCCGATTTAGACTTGCTATCATCATAGCTTTCTAAATAAACTGCCATAAAACCCGCATGTACGATAGTCGATCCGTTGGCTCGAAAACAATGATCCTTAGCTGCTTTTGCACTTAAATCAACTGCCACCGTATCAATAGTCGCATGCATCATTTGCGACGCTACCGCACGTTTCCAAATAAGCTCATATAATCTAAATTGGTCAGGATTTAAATGTTTTTTAAGTTGCTCGGGTGAAAATTCTACATGTGTTGGCCGAATAGCTTCATGCGCTTCTTGTGCATTACGGCTTTTAGTTCGAAAATGCCGGGGAGCTTCGGGTAAATCCTTTTCGCCATAGCGTTGCACAATGAGTTCACGTATCGCTATTATAGCCTCATTGGATAAATGAACGGAATCCGTTCGCATATAAGTGATCAATCCGACTAAACCTTCACCAACATCAACTCCCTCATAAAGTTGTTGCGCGAGACGCATGGTTCGCTGCGCCGTATATCCTAATTTACGACCGGCTTCTTGTTGCAAAGTCGATGTGATAAAAGGTGCTGTGGGATTGCGTTTACGTTGTTTTTTCTCAACATTGATAACCTGTAAGTAACCCTGCGCTAATTGTTGCAAATTTTCTTTGATTGCAGTGGCTTGCTCTTCGGTAGTGATACTAAATTGATTAAGTTTTTCTTGCTGATACTGAATTAAACGCGCCACAAAAAGTTTTTCATCCGACTTATTATTAGCCGTGATTGTCCAATATTCTTGAGACTTAAAAGCCTCGATTTCTTCTTCACGTTCAACGATTAATCGTAAGGCGGGACTTTGCACACGTCCTGCAGACAAGCCGCGACGAACTTTTTTCCATAATAAAGGCGACAGCGTAAACCCAACCAAATAATCCAATGCACGACGTGCTTGTTGTGCGTTTACCAAATCCATAGCAATATGACGTGGATTTGCTACAGCTGCATTAACTGCTGATTTTGTAATTTCGTGAAACACTACACGATAAGTCGGCTTATTTTTTAGCAGTTTTTTTTGCTTTAGAATTTCGTAAATATGCCAAGCGATGGCTTCTCCTTCACGATCCGGATCGGTCGCAAGATATAATGCTTCCGCGTTCTTAAAAGCCTTAATGATCATATCCATATGTTTGGCATTCTTTTCAATCAGAGCATATTGCATTGCAAAACCCTGCTCTGGGTTCACAGCACCCTCTTTAGGTATCAAATCACGAACATGGCCGTAGGAAGCCAAAACTTCAAAGTCTTTACCTAAATATTTCTTGATTGTTTTAGCCTTAGCCGGTGATTCTACAATCAATAGATTTTTTGCCATTTTATTTCCTCACATAGCCCCCAGGGACTACGTCTATATACCCTTGTAGTTGCAGTGTCGATAAACGAGCAAGCAATTTATCGATAGTTAAGCCCGTTCTCGTCATCAAAATATCGATACTTGTCGTTTCAAATCCAAGGCACTCTACAAGCTTTCTATCCCTCGAATCAAGTCTAGATATACTCTTCGCACTTGAATTTTTGTCTGTGTTGTCGCTCAACGCGCAATCCTCATGTATATCAATTATTGCTTCATTAGTCCAAGTATGAGCCTGTCCAGATGAAAATGAGAGCCCTAGGATAATGTCCTGGTGGCTCTCAACCAAAGTAGCCCCATCTTTTAATAAGGCATGACAGCCTTGGCTTAAGGGATTGCGAATAGAGCCTGGAACAGCAAACACCTCCCGACCTTGCTCCAACGCATAACGCGCAGTGATTAATGACCCACTCCGTAACGATGCTTCTATCACGATAATACCTAGACTCAAGCCACTAATTATCCTATTTCTTCTAGGAAAATATTCCGCCCTGGGCGAAGCGTAGGGAAAAAATTCAGAAATCAGCGTTCCTCCATTTTCCACTATGTTCATCGCTAAGGTTTGATGACAAGCTGGGTAAATATGTGCTAATCCATTACCTAATACAGCTATAGTTGGACCTTTGTTTTTTAAAGCGCCTTGATGTGCTGCACCATCAACACCTCTCGCCAAACCACTGATAATAACAAATCCCTGATCACTTAATTCATTTGCGAGTTGAAAGGCAATCTCTAAACCTGCATGTGTAGGATTGCGGGCACCGACTATAGCCAAAGTTTGCTGCTGTAAAATAGACAGCTCACCCATCATAAATAAAATCAACGGCGGAGAAGAAATTTCACGCAATAACGCCGGATAATGTAAATTCCCCCAATGTAAAATATGTCTTTGGGGTTGTTCTACCCAACGTAAGCTAAACTCTACACTTTTCCAATCTGGTTTTTGTAAGTTACTAGCAAGTGTAGGAGTAATGCCAGCATCAAGCAATTCTTTGTAGGAGGCTAATAAAATTTGTTTGGGGTTAGCAAACTTTTTTAAAAGCATCGAAACCGCGCTCAGGCCACAACGCGGAATGGTATAGAGTGCTAACCAATATCCTATTTCATCCAAAGTCAAATCCATGAGTGCGCACTTTAATTTGTCAATCTACAAATTAAAGTGTCTCATTTTAGCGCAAGTATTTTCAAGAGATATTTTTCTGCAAAATTAATTAGTCGTTGCTAACGTGAACTCACAGTTGAAAATTTCGATTTTATTTTTAAAATTATCTTAGGATTATGGTTTATATCGATCCATACTCGCCTTAATTTCAATTCTTGCTTGTTCAGGCCCCACCCAACCGGTCACTTTGACCCATTTTCCAGCTTCTAAGTCCTTATAGTGTTCAAAGAAATGTTGAATACTTTGTGTAAGTTGCTCCGGCAAATCTTGCCAAGTTTTTACTTGATGATACAACGAGGACAATTTATCGATGGGCACAGCTAAAATTTTGGCGTCGATACCTGATTCATCTTCCATTTTTAACATACCAATCGGCCGACAACAAATCACGCAACCTATTAATAATGGGAATGGCGCTATCACCAACACATCAACTGGGTCACCATCTTCTGATAAAGTAGAAGGCACATAACCGTAATTACAAGGGTAGTACATCGCTGTCCCTAAAAAACGATCCACACGTAGCGCACCTGTTTCTTTATCAACCTCGTATTTAATCGGATCGCTATGACTAGGAATTTCTATCACTACATTTATTTCATCGGGGACCTTTTTACCTGGACCTAATTTAACAAGCGCATTCATAATTTTATATTTCCTTAAATTCTACTTTTAAAGCATAATAATAAACAAACTATTCAACTTAGGCTACCCCAGTTAAAGGACATCATGGATTGTATTTTCTGCAAAATCATTAAAAAAGAGCTTCCTGCTGATATTGTTTATCAAGACGAAGCCATCATTGCCTTTAATGATAGGCATCCACGTGCTCCTATTCACCAATTAATTATGCCCAAAAAGCATATCGCTACACTCAATGATCTGACAGAGGATGATACGATGCTGGTGGGGAATATCTTGCAAGTCGCACGTCATTTAGCTAAAAAAGCTCATATTGCGCAATCTGGGTATCGGACTGTTTTCAATTGTAATAAGGATGGCGGCCAAGAAGTTTTTCATTTACATTTACATCTGCTGGGTGGTCGCGCACTACATTGGCCCCCCGGTTAATGGTAAACTCACTCAAAAAATAGCTCATCTTAACGTCTTTGAGCCTATTGGCTAGTTCTGTATTGTTGTAAATCTCTTGCCAAGCAAAGGCAAGCCTGGGTATATTTCTTGTTAAGAAAAAAATTTGTTTATATGATAGGGCCTCGTCATGGATTTAGTAACACTAGTTTTAGCATGCAGTCTGTATACTGATAACTCTATTCCCTATGCCATGATACAAACCGGAACACAGAATAATCCTCTCGTCGTTACTGTTGAAGGCGATACTAAGACTTTTAAAACCATACCAGCCGCCGTACAGTATACGCGCACGCAAATCGCTTCAGGTAAAAACCTGGAAATTGGCTTGATGCAAATTTCTAGTCGATGGCTTCCGGCAATTGGAGCTCATGCCTCAGATTTATTTAGACCTTGTAAAAATCTGGTTGTGGCCACACAAATTCTAGAAAAATTGCGCTTACAATGCCAATCTCTTGCGGCTAATAATCCGGGCATGGATATTCAATCCTGTGCACTTTCATTATATAAAACCAAAAATCTTCAGAAGGGCTTACCTTATGCTTATCAGATAATCCAATATGCAAAAATACATCCTTTTAATGAACTTGCCGAAAAAGCGCGCGATCCGGGAATGCTAGCTGCAACAGAAAAGCCCAACACTAAACAAACTCTAACAGAAAATAGTGATTCCGAAAATTATTCATCTTAGTATTACGTTATAAAATCATATGCTAAACCCAACTGTTGACTTTTATTTATTAAATACACTCGAGCATGAAGATGTTTACCGTTTTACCTGCCGCTTAGTCGATAAAGCCTATCTTCTGCAAAAAAGAATTTATATAAAGGTTAATTCACATGAGCAAGGGCAACGTTTAGATGAATTGCTTTGGACCTTTCGAGATATTAGTTTTATTCCTCATTGCTACTTAGGAATTAATTCAGCCTTCGACCCGATGTTACCTGTTAATATTGCCATCGACAAACCCAGTGAACTAGATGCCGAGATTTTATTTAATCTCAGCCATGAAGTTCCAAGCTACTTTCCTGAATTCTCGCGTATTATTGAAGTGGTTTCAGCGGAGAAGGGAAATAAAAATCAATCCCGTCAGAAGTATAAATTTTATAAAACACAGAACTGTCAGTTAACCACGCATAATATAAGCGCAACATGATAAATAAAAATTATGATTCTAAAAAGATAGAAGCTCATTGGCGAAAACAATGGGAAATGAATTCCTATTTTCAACCCAGTGGTCAAGGTGAACCCTACTGTATCGTACTTCCACCACCCAATGTCACGGGAAGTTTGCATATGGGTCATGGTTTTCAAGTAACTCTGATGGATGCTTTAATTCGCTATCAGCGTATGTGCGGGAAAAATGTTTTATGGCAAGGCGGTACGGATCATGCGGGCATAGCTACGCAAATGGTAGTAGAACGTCAATTGTTGGCTCAAGGAAAATCCCGGCATGACATGGGACGGGAAATATTTGTAGAAGCCATATGGGAATGGAAAAAGAAATCCGGCGGCATGATAACAGAACAATTACGGTATATGGGCGCCTCCATAGACTGGACACGAGAACGATTTACACGCGACGCAGATTTCTCAGCGGCAGTAGAAAAAGTATTTATTGATTTATATGAGCAAAATTTAATTTATCGCGGTAAACGTTTAGTTAATTGGGATCCGGAACTTTTAACGGCGGTTTCTGACCTAGAAGTTATCAACCAAGAAGAACAAGGCCACTTATGGACTATTCGCTACCCATTACTTAATAGTGATGATTTTTTATTTGTCGCCACTACCCGACCCGAAACTTTATTTGGCGATGTCGCTGTTGCCGTACATCCCGATGATCCACGTTATCAATCGTATATTGGAAAACAGATAAAACTTCCGTTAACAGACCGTGTTATTCCAGTAATTGCCGACACATCCGTAGAACCCACATTCGGTAGTGGTTGCGTAAAGATCACACCCGCACATGATTTTAATGACTATGCAATGGCACAAAGACATCATTTAACTAGCATTAATATTTTTACACCCAATGCACGCCTTAATGAACAGGTGCCAGAAAACTTTCGCGGCTTAGACCGCTTTGCAGCAAGAAAAAAAGCTATCAAAGATTTAGAACAACTTGGCTTATTAGAAAAAGTAGAAGCTTATCTGGTAAAAATTCCTCGTGGAGATCGCTCAGGGGCTGTGATAGAACCTTATCTTACTGATCAATGGTTTATGTCGATGCAATCTTTAGCAAAACCTGCAATCCTAGCCATTCATCAAGGACAGCTTGATTTTATTCCGGAAACTTGGCGTAAGGTTTGTTTGCAATGGCTAGAGAATATTGAAGATTGGTGCATTAGCCGTCAGCTTTGGTGGGGACACCGAATTCCTGCCTGGTATGATGAATCAGGTCAGTATTATGTTGGTAAAGATGAAAATAGTATTCGCCAACAATATCGCATAGATCCTAAAGTAATACTTAAACAAGATGAGGATGTACTAGATACTTGGTTTTCGTCAGCGCTCTGGCCTTTTGTCACTTTAGGCTGGCCACAATCTACTAAAGAATTAGAAATTTTTTATCCTACTAATGTTTTAGTCACCGGATTTGACATTATCTTTTTTTGGGTAGCGCGCATGTTAATGCTGGGACTCCATTTTATGGGTAAAGTCCCTTTTAAAGAAGTGTATGTAACCGGATTAATACGTGATCAAGAAGGTCAAAAAATGTCGAAATCGAAAGGCAATGTTTTAGATCCTCTCGATGTAATACTAGGTATCAGTTTAGATGATTTAGTAGCAAAACGTACTCAAGGTTTACTGCAGCCGCAAATGGCCAAAAAAATTGAACACGCTACTAAGCAGCAATTCCCACAAGGGATCCCTGCATTAGGCACCGACGCCTTACGCTTCACTTATTGTGCCTTAGCTTCACCAACGCGTGATATACGTTTTGATTTAAATAGAACCGAAGGTTATCGAAATTTTTGCAATAAACTTTGGAATGCATCACGTTTTGTTTTAATGCACACGACAAGCCAAAAAAGTTTTAAAACTTTGCCTAAACTAACCCTTCCCATTAATCGTGCTTTTTATTCTTTGCTGCAAAACACCATTGCTGAGATGCATACGCATTTTCAAGATTATCGATTTGATTTGATGGCACAAACTATTTATGAATTTATTTGGAATGAGTATTGTGATTGGTATGTAGAACTCGCTAAACCTATTTTAGCCAATGCAAACTCGTCTGCATCACTAGAAACCTTGACCTGCTTAATTTTTGCTTTAGAAACTTGTTTGCGCTTGCTACATCCTTTAATGCCCTTTGTTACCGAAGAAATTTGGCAAACCATCGCCCCTTTGGCTGGGAAAACAGGAGCTAGTTTAATGATTCAGAACTACCCTCAATTTAATAAAACTAAAAAAGATGCTGCCGCAGAACAAGATTTAACTTGGTTAAAAACCATTGTGCATACAATACGTACGCTACGTAGTGAAATGAATATAGCTCCAGGTAAAAAAATTCCCTTACTACTTTATAAAGGAAACGAAAAAGATTCCGAAAATAGTCGTATTTTTATAAACGATATAATGAATCTGGCTAAAATAAGTGAAATAACTTGGATAATTGAAAAAGAAAAAAATACAACTCACGCCATGAGCATAGTGGGCAACTTAGAGTTACTTATCCCTATGCAAGGACTAATCGATACCGAAGCTGAAGTACAGCGCTTGCAAAAAGAAATTATAAAAATAGAGAAGGAAATTGAACGGGCCGAATCCAAATTGGCTAATTCATCTTTTGTGAAAAAAGCGCCGCTAGAAATTATTGCTCAAGAACGTCAACGTTTAGCCGATTTTACTGCTACCCACACTAAATTACAAAACCAATTAAATTCATTTACAAATTAATTTAAATCCGGCTAAATAAATTCTCGATCAGAATTTAATATAAACTATATTTAAGTTTAATATAAATCTATAGACAAACTATCTCTTTAAAAATTATAATCATTTTTTAGTCTATTTAGCATTGGAGCTAAAATGAAACTCTCAAAAATAAGTTTAATAATATTACTCACTGCCTCAATTGGTCAAACAGCTTTTGCTTTTTCTCGCCCTCCGGCAGCTTCAGATACTTGTCCTGCTGTAGACACTATTATACAAGTCAAGAAAGTAGGTTTTGACTTTGTATATCACGCTCCAGGCGGTTGGACAGGTGTAGTACAAAATAAACCAGGGAAAGTGAAGTCTTTTGATATGGCACTCTATAAACCAACAGATATTAAACATCCTTTTCAGGAAGGACGATTACTTCGCTGTGCATACAAATTAGATAATGGTAATTTTCTCGATTTGAGATTACCTACATTAAAACCGGTCTCAAGTACTGAACCAGGTGATAAAGCGAGCATCACTAACTCTAAAAATTGGCACGCTGCTTATGGCGGAAATCAATATGACTGTAGCCAAAGCCGATTAGCTTGTGAGTTTCATTTGTCTAAATAAATAGTAGCGCTGATTGAGATGTTAGGTAAGATACATAAGCTTTATATCTTACCTAATCCTTATTTTTTACAATAAGCATGTTCCTTAAGAATTAAATCTATATCGGTTTTTTATTCGCTTCTTTTTCAGAATTATTTAAAAAAGGGCGATAGAACATGATAGAAGCTAAATTTTTTCATAAAATCAAGTTTGTACTCTTCTGCATTAATATTTACTAAAACTAGCCATTTCCTTTAGCAACACGTAACATTACCATATTATAAATCAATCCTGTAATTATGCGCCAAATCATTTTAGATACTGAAACCACTGGTCGAGACGTTAATGATGGTCATCGAATTATCGAAATTGGCTGCTTGGAACTGATCGATCGTCGTCTCACTAAACGAGATTTTCATTGCTATCTTAACCCAGGCCGAGATAGTGAGGCCGGTGCGTTTGCTGTTCATGGCTTAAGCACCGAATTTCTTATGGATAAACCCCTATTTAAAATTATTGCAGATGAATTATTGGAGTTTATTCAAGGTTCACAGCTTATTATCCATAATGCTCCCTTCGATCTAGGCTTTTTAGATAATGAATTTAAATTAACCAAAAAAAAGTATAAAAAAATTACTGATTATTGCCAAGTTTTAGATACGCTTCCATTGGCGCGTCAATTACATCCAGGACAACGCAATAGCTTAGATGCACTTTGTAAGCGCTATGATATTGATAATTCAAAGCGCGATAAACATGGTGCTTTATTGGATGCTGAATTATTAACTCGAGTTTACCTCGCCATGACAGGTGGACAAACTCATTTATTTACTGAAGAAAAAAGTTTGATCGTTACCCAAACTATCCAACATAAAAAAATTACTCGAGAGATAGTATTACCTGTTATTTATGCTACTAGCGAGGAATTAATAGCACATAAGAGCCGTTTAACTAGTATCAATAGCCTGTCCGGCCAATGTAAATGGCCAAATAAAACTAAAGGAACTAATTAAATGCGGATCAAGTTTCTACATAAATTTATTCAGCTAGAGACTTCAGGTGGTATTTCATTAGCAATTGCTACGCTATTAGCTTTAATTCTCGCGAATTCGAGCTGGCAAAATTATTATCAAACATTCATTAATTTTAATATAAGCATAGGACCAAACATCCATTTTTCTTTTTTGCATTTAATTAACGATGGCTTGATGACTATTTTCTTTTTCTTAGTCAGTCTAGAAATTAAACGAGAAATAGTTCAGGGAGAGCTTAACTCCCTCACTAAAGCCCTATTACCCACGCTAGCTGCAATAGGAGGGATGGTAGTACCCGCTTTATTTTATTTGCTCATCAATCATGGATATCCCCAACTTATAACTGGCTGGGCTATACCCATGGCGACGGATATTGCCTTTTCTTTAGGTGTACTCTCTTTATTGGGGAAACACATTCCAGTTGCATTAAAAATTTTCTTAATGGCACTATCTATCATTGATGATCTTGGAGCAATTATCGTTATTGCTATTTTTTATACTCATCAAATCGCCTGGCTTTATTTATTTTTAGCTCTTCTGACTTTCATAGGATTAATTTTATTAAATTATTATAAAGTTCAACGGTTTCTTCCGTATTGCCTGTTAGGTATAGGTTTATGGATATTAATACTTGATTCGGGTATCCATGCAACTATTGCTGGCGTATTGTTTGGATTCACTATTCCATTAAGTAGTAGTAGTAATAAAAACTTTAATTCTTTGCTGCATCATTTAATACATCAATTACACCCATGGATTGCCTATGGAATTTTGCCGCTTTTTGCTTTTGCCAATGCCGGTCTCTCGTTTTCTAATATAAGCTTAGCTACTTTGCTTCACCCTCTACCGTTAGGGATTATTTTCGGATTATTTTTTGGTAAACAATTAGGAATTTTCGGAGCAAGTTGGCTGGCAGTAAAAACTAAGTTGGCAAAATTACCTTATCAAGTAAACTGGTGGCATATTTATGGAACCGCTCTGATTTGTGGCATAGGCTTTACGATGAGTTTATTTATTGCGGGTCTGGCTTTCGGAGAGAATGAATTAACATCTTTAGTTCGTTTAGGTGTTTTTATCGGCTCAATTTTATCTGGTGTTGCAGGTTACAGTGTTTTATCTTTACTTGGAAAAAAATCAATATCATTTAAGAAACTCCTTTAAGACTTAGAATTTTTGTTCAAAGACCATCCTTGTATTCACAAAAATGGTCTTTTTTTTTAGTTATGCGTTGGACTCGATGACCTAGCTTCTTGGTTATGAAATTCATTCGCTGGATCTGTTTGCGGGATAGGAATAGGAACTGTTGGGAACATGCCTAACTTAGCTATAATTTGTGAGTAATTGCTAAGATTACTTTCTTTAAGTTCGGCAATTTCTCCAATTACGTGCTCTGTTATGTTTTTTATCTCTAGTATTTCATTAAAAGTTCTTACCATTTGGTCATCGACAGTTGCATCAACTAATTTGCACTCCTTTAATTGATTTAAAACATTGGTAGAATCGTTCACATTTTTTTCAGGACGATTATTTTTTATATTTAAAAAAATCTTAGTGATTGCTACGATTGCGACAGCAGATAGCAAAACTGGAAGAATAGGCACAGTTATAGCAGATACAATAAAAAGTGGCGCTAAAGTAAACCCTACACCTAACAATGCCAAAGCTAAGATTAAAATTGATATGATATGTTTCGCTTTATGTTTTTGTTTTAGATAATTTTTCTTAATACCTTCTACATTAAAATTTTCGTTTTCTATAAGTTGATTAATAATTTGCCTTTGCTGCTCGAGAGACAGCCTCTCCCAATCTCTAATATGTCCATTGTCATCAACTAATCCCCTTTCAGCTAATAAAATCTGGTTTGACTCACATAACTGACCATATAGATCATTTAATCCTGGCATAAAAACCTCAGTTAATTAGAATGTTTTTTATATATTTGCTAAAAGTAAAAAATAGCTAAACATATTCCATTGCCTGACATTTTTTATATACATGTTAATGTTTATAAAAAAATAAATTTTAAATTTTTTAATTAATAGAACCTCCTCCCTGTCATAGATATTCCTACAGATAATATTATATTAATCTAATTTTTAGATCAATTACTAAACTTTTTATTTTTAATAGCATATTAAAAAATTTTTAAAATCAAGAATATCATTTATATTTTTTACAAATTAGAAATTTCAGTTTATTATTCCAAGTAAAAAACTGTCTAGGTTAGTTATACCATAAACAGCTCAATAGTCATTTAATATAAATAATAAAAATGTTTAAAAAAAATTCCTAGAATATATCTAAAAAAGCTTTTCAACGACATAACAACGCCTGCGGGCATTATCACCAACCTTCGCCACAATATTCGCCAAAGCCTAGTGAGTTGGAAAAGTTAGCTTATGTGGTTATTGTTTTTAATCAAGTGCCACGAAGTAGTTTCAATCATAGTGATACAAGCCTCAACCTGTAACACCGGGTAAAAGATAAATTAAATTATATTTTTTAATGAAAGCTAGGACTTAACTCATGTACCGCATCTATAAATGTTTTTACATTTTCAGGAGAAGTAAATTGTGAAACGCCATGTCCTAGATTAAAGACATGACCTGATCCGGAGCCATAAGATTGAAGGATGTTCATCACCTCATTGCGAATAGTTTCAGGATTGGCAAATAAAACCGCTGGATCCATATTTCCTTGTAAAGCAACTTTGTTGCTAAGTCTTTGCCGAGCTAAGCCGATATCAATAGTCCAATCCAAACCTATGGCGTCGCAACCAGACATAGCTATTTTTTCTAACCACATATTTCCCCCTTTGGTAAATAAAATGACAGGCACCCCTTGCTTATTCAAGTTAGTCACAATTTCTGTCATATAATTTAAGGAAAAATGTTGATAGGTCGCCGTAGTCAATAACCCCCCCCAGGTATCAAAAATCATGATAACTTGTGCACCGGCGGCAATTTGTGCATTTAAATACAAGATAGTTGCTTTAGTTAAGGTATTTAACAAATCATGTAATGCCTTCGGTTCCTGATATAAAAGTGTTTTAACTTGCCTAAATTCTTTATTCCCTCCTCCTTCCATCATATAACAAGCAAGTGTCCAAGGGCTTCCAGCAAATCCAATTAAAGGAACTTTATCTTTTAACTCACGACGAGTAAGTGTAATAGCAGACATTACATAACTTAAATCAGTTCCAGGATCCGGAATGGGTAACGTCTTAATATCTGTTAATGTTTTTATAGGTTTATGGAACTTGGGGCCTTCTCCTTCGACAAAATAAAGACCCAGACCCATAGCATCTGGAATGGTCAAAATATCCGAAAAAATAATCGCTGCGTCCAAATCAAATCGTTGTAAGGGCTGTAAAGTGACTTCACAGGCAAGTTCAGGTGTTTTACATAAAGTTAAAAAATTACCCGCCTTGTTGCGCGTTGCACGATACTCCGGTAAGTAACGACCCGCCTGGCGCATGATCCAGACCGGTGTACGCTCTACCGGCTGCTGTAAAAGAGCACGAATTAAACAATGTGAAGAATCATTCATAATTTAAACTTTCTTTATTAAAATAATTAGCGTATGTAATTGAACCAATAAACGATCGGCACTAAACATAAATAAATCAATCGCAAATTGTTCTGATGGATTTATTTCTAAAGACTTAAGTTGAAATTTTACTTCGTCCCAATCTGAAAAATTTTCTAATATTTCAACTTCTTGCCCTTTATCTATACGTTTGAGACTATCGATAGCTCTTTGAAACAACGTTTGTGTAATTTGATAAATTTTTTGTATTTCGGCATTCTGATTAAAGATCAAAATATTTGGATCTGAAAAATTTACTAATGCGTTTCTCATTAAAGTGATACAACGTAGAATCTCTCTCTCTGCATCTAAAATGCTTTTAAATGTCTCATTCAAATTCGATCGGCCGAATGATTCGCTCATGACTTCTTTAAATAATTTTTTTTGAATTCCTATATTATTCAATATTTTATTTTCAAAAAAATCCTGCGGCTTCTCACTGTTAACATCATTAGTGATTCTAAACTCTTCTAGTTTTTGGTCAAGATTTTTAAGATTTTGTAAGGTGTCTATTAATATATAACGTAATTGCGTACGTGAATGCAAAGGCCAAATAAACCGTGATACTAATAATGCAATAATAATACCTAAATTGATCTCTAAAAAACGACTTATAACTGTATAAAAATTAGGATTCGGTGAAATAAGGATAATGATTAATGTCACTGCCCCTAAGGGGCCCGCTTCACTCAAAGTACTTGGGCTATCGGCTATATAGCTAAATACGGCTGTGGCTAGACATAGAATTAAGATAGTAAATGCAACATTTGGATAAACTAACCATAGTGTCAAAGTGGCTACGCTTGCCCCCATTATTGTTCCTAAAATTCGCATGTACGATTTTTGCAAAATCGCACCAACCCGTGATTGTGCGCACATCACCACTAGAATAGTAATAACGACCCATCTCCCTTGAAGTGGCAGCTTAAATAGATAAGAAATAAGCAAACCGAATAATAGTGCGATAGCTGTTTTTAAACTATGGACCATTCGGTCATTGTCTAATCGACGAAGCTTAAGTTGCCATTTAGGAAATTGCATAGTTAGCTCGAATTAATAATTTAAGATAGTCGGTGTTAAAAATATCAAAAGCTCACTACGCCGGCTATTCGACGTGGTTAAACGAAATAATCGACCTATAATCGGTAAAGTGCCTAAAAAAGGCACTCGTTGCTCTATTCTACTCTGAGAATACTCATAGATTCCACCTAATACAACCGTTTCACCATTTTTGACGATAACTTGTGTTTTAATTCCGCGGGCTTTAATTGTTGGTGCATCAACTGCCATAAAAGTACTCGGCTGGTCTTGATTGACCTTTAAATCTAATATCATGCGCTCACCTGGCATAATTCTAGGTGTTACCTTCAATGATAATACGGCTTTTTTGAATATAACGTTAGTCCCACCACTCGAGGCTTTTTCTTGATAAGGTATTTCAGCACCCGCTTCTATGAATGCAGTTTGTTGATCAGCGGTAATTAAGTGTGGTGTAGAAATAACTTGAGCTGCCCCTTCACTTTCTAAGGAAGATAATTCTAGATCTAGGAAAGAATTTTGGCCTAAGCGCATTAAACGTAAGCCCAATGAGGCTGCACCACTAATAGAGTTTACGCCAGTAATAGGTAAATCCATGGTTAAGTGTTGTAATAATCCAGTATTCGAATTATTAGCTTTATTTTTAAGATGAGATCTTAAAAGTTTATTGGCTGAGTGCGTTTGAGTGGAGCTAAATTGCGCTCCTAATTCTTTTTCTTTATTTTGATCAATACTTACAATTCGGGCCTCTATCAAAATTTGACCGATAGGTTTATCTAACTCTTTAACAGACGCTGCAATTTTATTAAGTTGCTCAATAGTGTCTTTAATCCATAAACTATTAGTTGGATTATCTATACTAACACTACCATGTGCTGACAAAGGCGTATTAGTTTTATCTTTTAATAATTTACCGATATCAGATGCTTTTCTATAACGAATTTGTATGATTTTAAAAATTAACGGTGATAAATCCTGTTTTCTTTGTTGAATATCAGAATTTATTCTGTCTTGTTTTAATAGTTGTTCGGGTGTGGTAATAAACCACCCGTTTGTAATTGAGCGTTTAGCAAGTCCTTGAGTTTTCAAAATATTATCTAAAGCCTGTTCCCAGTTAATACCATGCAAAAAAATACTAAATTCTCCCTGAATTTTGTCGTCAATAATTAAATTATTTCCATGCAGTTCAGATAAATACTGTAAAGCCGAACGAATCTTTACTTTATGAAAACTTAGAGAAATAGTTTTATCTAACTGGCCATATGAAATATTTTCATTAGCAAATAATTTACAATTAAAACCCAATGCTAGAAAAAAGAGTATTAATACCGTATTACGAAGAATTTTTAACATAAGGCAACTTCCTCTCGCTCATCTCTAGTTTAATTATTTTATCTAGACTATTGTTTTTAATGAAGATTTCATGCGAAAAAATACCTATGACGATCCCCCGCTCCAAGCCTAAACTATCGCCTAAGTTAAGCTTACAAATTTGCTTATTTGGCAATGCAACAAATCCCCAAGTTTGATATTTACCATCTGATAAAAAACCTAACATTTTTATTTTTTTTATAGGGTATTTGCTTAGATTAGTGAATTCAGATAAAGATTTTGCATCTATTTTATTTATTGATATTAAAGATGAAATTAAATTTTTTCTACTAAGAGCTTGTCCATAGATCTTAAACGACACAAAAATATCTTGTTTTTTTAAACCATTTGATAACTTCCATCTAAATTTATTAATTACTATAAATTTATTTAAGCTGGAAATTTTATCCAAAAAATTAATAATATTAGTATTGTCACTAGAAAGATCGATTTCCACTTGTAAGGAATTTAAAAATTTTTTCTCAATAGGTAAAACATGTATTTTGTTAATTTTAAAAGCTGGATCAACTAATTGTCCAATGAGGACTTTTAAAATAATTTTATCGACAACATCATTATCGTGAATATCGAACTTACTTTTTATATTTTTAAGTTTTTCCTGATATATAAGATATTTTTCGCATATTTTTAATTGACTATTTATTTCATTTTTAAAGAATTGAAAACTTAAATATATTCTTTTCTTTTCTTCAAGCGCTGGGCGTAAGTAAAAAAAATATCCCACTATAAACGTAAAAAACATAGACAAAATGATTACAATAGATTTTATATATGTTGGCCATAAATCTATTCTTATCAAATTAGGCTTGTTCATTTTTTAACGTATATTATTTAATACCATAAATCGATTAATTTTTATCGAACAACATTTGAACTATGAAATCTGTTTGAATGTTATTTCTAAGGATCCACCATTGCAATTGTGAATGATATTTGAATTGTAACAATTTAATAAAATTTAAATATTCTTTCTTTGAATCCGCGTGCATTACTAAACTTAAATATGGGGGATCAAATTCGATAAAACGTACAAAAATATCGGGTGTCATTAAATATTTAAGTTTTACTATAAAATCTAAAATTTTTTTAATTTGGTGATGATTAACCTGAATAATCTTTACAGTTTTATACAATTCTTTTGATAAAAGTTCTAATTGCTTTATTGTCTGTATTCTAGGTGATAGAGTTTTAATCTGTAATAAACTATCATCAGAGACTCTATGATAGTTTTTTATCTGTTGAATAATTAAAATTTTTACAGTAAATAATAAAATAATACATGAGCATGAAACACCAAACCAAATAATAACAAATTGTCTTATTTTTAACTTGTTTCTATGTTCCCGCCATGGTAATAAATTGATTTGCTTCATAATATTTTCCTTATTTTAAAGCCAAACCGTAGCTTAAAAATAAATTTAAAAAATTCTGTTTAAATTTACTTGTATTTAATTCAGAACTATAGTTAATCTTATTTTTATACTTTAAAGTTTGTACCTTTAGCTCTAGAAATCCATCTAATTTATTTAATAAATAAATTAACAGTGAATTATTAACGCCAATAAGAAAAAGTTTTTTTAAAATACGATAAGGATAAGCTAAGACAAACTTTTTTATGCTGCGTTTAATTTGTAATAAAATAGATTCTTGTTCAAGGATATTGATTAGATTTTCACAATAAACCATTGTTTGAACACCATTGAAAAACAATAATGCTATCTGACTCGCCCCTATATCCAGTAGGATAGTATTTTCATTTATCTTGCCAGGATAAAAAAAACTATAAGCTCTCTCTAAAGCAAATGAACTCACTTCTACTGCAAGAGGAATTAAATTTGCTTGTTTAATAATATCTAAACGAAAATCTAAATGCTTTTTATGACAGGCTACAATTAAAACTTCAGACTTTTCTTGACTTTCAGGTAAGGGTTTAAAAATTTGGTAATCAAAATAAAGTTTATCTAAAGGATAGGGAATGAATTTTTCTACCAATGATTCAATTGTTTCTTCAATACGCTGGTAATCAGTGTGATTTATTTGCACCCACCTAGTACACGCGAGAATATCAGGAATATTTACTATACAGTTTTTTATATGATCTTGCTCCAGCAATGTTTCCTTTAAAGTAGTGGCGATTTGAGTAACATCTTTAGTCTGAGAAGATGCAATTGGGGTAGGAATTGCTTGAATAGCATATTCCTTAAGCTCATTATTGTGACCTAAACTAACCCATTTGATCATACTACTACCTATATCCAAACCTATAGTAGCATCACTATTTTGAGTATTTTTAAATCTATCCTTGAAAAAATACATATTCTTTTATTGGTTTAACCTGATATCAAACTTATTCTTCTTTATTATGCATCTAAATAATATATTGTCAATTACTTAATGCATAGAGATATGAATCGCAATTGTTTTATAAGAATTAGACTGAAAAAATCCACGTTACTTTCTTTTAATTCAAATAAAGTGTACAAAGACCTCATTACACACTATTTTTATTAAAACCCTTGTTTAAGAGCGATGTCACTTACGCTATCATAGAGCCCAGCTAATCAACTGCTTTCATTATGAAAAGATCAAATCATTTTTTCCGTAATTTTTTATTGATGCTGTTAAGCCTTTTTATCACACTTATGGTGATAGGGAGTCTGCTTTATATTTACCTTGATAAACAATTACCCGATGTTGAAGAATTAAAATCGGTACAACTTCCTATTCCAATGCGCATATACACCAGTGATGGACAACCCATCGCTGAATTTGGGGAATTACATCGGAATCTTGTTAGATTGAATGAAGTCCCTAATCTAATGGTTAAAGCTTTTTTAGCAACAGAAGATCAACGCTTCTTAGAACATCATGGTGTAGATTTTTATGGTTTATTACGTGCCGCAGGTGAAGTGTTGCTTACAGGCAGCAAAGTAC
The DNA here is from genome assembly GCA_039797585.1 of Pseudomonadota bacterium. GTDB lineage: Bacteria > Pseudomonadota > Gammaproteobacteria > Diplorickettsiales > Diplorickettsiaceae > Aquirickettsiella. Next base: position 39,355 of record JBDKHQ010000078.1, read on the forward strand.
AAGGAGGAAGTACTATTACCATGCAAGTTGCACGTAATTTTTACTTATCTCGAGAAAAAACTTTTTTAAGAAAATTTACTGAAATTTTACTTTCTCTGAAAATCGAACGCGAATTTACAAAAGAACAAATTTTAGAACTTTATCTTAATAAGATTTTTCTTGGAAATCGTGCTTATGGTATCGCTGCTGCTGCACAAGTTTATTTTAATAAAACACTTAATCAGCTCACGCTACCAGAAATGGCAACTATTGCCGGTTTACCAAAAGCGCCTTCTGCCATCAACCCATTAGTTAACCCCATCGGTGCAAAACAACGTCGTGATCATGTTTTATTGCGTATGTACGAGTTGGGTTATATCTCCAAAGCGGCTTATGATGCTGCAATAGCTACACCTATGTTGACACATGCACAAACAGATACGGGAGGAATGATTAAAGCACCCTATGTCGCTGAAATGGTACGTGACATGATGTACAAAAGTTTTGGCGAAGATATTTATTTAAAAGGCTATAATGTTTATACTACGATCAATTCGTCCCAACAAATTGCCGCTGATAAAGCATTACGAGCTAGTTTGTTAGCTTACGACAAACGACATGAATATAGAAAACCAGAAAAAAATATAGCTCCATTAGATGCAAACAAAGTAACTCATACTTTAAATGCATTACATCGAGTTGCTTCAATCAATGGTTTACAAGCGGCTATTGTTATTTCTGTGACTGATCAGGCTATCACTGCTCTTTTAGTCGATAATCAAATGATTTTTATCCCCTGGCAAGGGGTAGCATGGACTATGCCTAGCCTGGACGTGACTAATTTAAATCCACCCCCTGAGGTCTTGAAGAATAAAGTTCATGTCGGAGATGTTATTCGTGTCCAGTTAACTGCCAATAATATCTGGGAATTGTCGCAAATTCCTAAGATACAAGGAGCTTTAGTCGCATTAAATCCACAAACAGGCGCTATTACCGCACTAGTCGGTGGCTTTGATTATAACTTAAGCAAATTCAACCGTGTCGTTCAAGCAGAACGACAACCAGGTTCAGGATTCAAACCTTTTATTTATGCAGCTGCATTGGCAAAGGGTTATACGCTAGCAAATGTTTTTAATGATGCCCCCCTGGTATTTGATATACCCGGCCACGATGAACCTTGGCGACCACAAAACGATGATCATATTTTCAGAGGTCCGACGCGTTTACGCGTTGCTTTAGCTAGATCCGTCAATCTTATATCCGTTCGATTATTACAAGCCATCGATGTCCCCTACGTATTAACTTATGTAAAACGTTTTGGTTTTAATCCCAAAAAATTACCGCGTAATCTCACCCTGGCACTTGGAACCGGTGAGGTCACCCCTCTTGAATTAGCTCGTGCTTACGCTGTTTTTGCCAATGGCGGCTATCGGATAACGCCATATTTAATTGATCATATTACCGATGAACAAGGTCAAATCATTTATAAAGCAGAGCCTAAAATAGCGTGTGAGGCTTGTCTGACTGGAGAAATTGAGCCCCCATTAACAGATGAAAAAGAAAGTCCTTATGCGCCGCAAGTCATTCCTGCTGATATTGCTTTTCTCACGACCTCCGCCTTAAAAGACACTATTCGTTATGGAACAGGACACCAAGCTCATGTTTTAAATCGGAGCGATCTGGCTGGAAAAACCGGTACAACCAGTGATTATGTCGATACATGGTTCACAGGATTTAATAGTAATTTAGTCGCCAGTGTTTGGATAGGATTCGACCAACCGAGTTCTGTTCATGAGTATGGTGCGAAAACTGCATTACCTATGTGGATTGATTTCATGCGGGTCGCATTAAAAGGTCAGCCTGAAAAAACCATGGCACAACCCACTGATATCGTGACAGCAAGTATCGATCCGCTCACCGGCAATCTACTACCTGATGGAACACCCGGCTCTATCTTAGAATATTTTCGCAAAGATGATTTAACAAGAATATCGACACAAGAAGATACGACTCCGTTCAATGCGATTGATAATCCTGGTGAGATACCTATAGATAACGGTAATCCCGAAACTCAAATACAAACTGAATCCCCAGCATCCGAACAGGATAATAATGCAACAAGCAGTGAACCGGTTTTTTAAGCTTATAAACCAACGGCTCTTTCTAAACTGCGTTTAGTTTGGGGTCCTTCTAATACATGTTTCAATCGACCATCCGGCCCAATGACAAATGTAGTGGGCAATCCTGATATCCCACGTATTCCGAAATTGGCTTTGGGATCATTAACCAAAGTAGGGAATATAACGCCACTTCGTTGTATATGCTGCTGCAAGTTACCTGGATCATCATAATTAAATCCAAACATCGCAACTTGATCCGCATGTGCTCGATAAAATGCATTTAATTCAGGTATTTCGCCCATGCAATATTCGCACCATGTTGCCCAATAACTGATGACCACCCATTTACCGTTATAATTAGAAAGATTAAGATCCCTAACTATACTGGCTCCCCATGCCAGACTAGATACACCTAACAAAATGCTGGTTAATAGCACTAATTTAAAAATTTTACGCATACTATTCCTCGCAGTAGAAATGTAATCGGGCAATTTTGTGACATAACACATAATAATTTTATTAGGTTTTAAATTAGTGTGATCAATCCATTAAACTTCAATTCTTGAAATAACTCAAGTGCTTAGCCCCCTGTTCAAAACTCCCTCAACCGGATTAAACTTCAAAAATAAACAGGTATTTCTCGCTAAATTTACCTGATAGCTCTTTCATTTTGCTAATGAACTTGTTACGATGCGCCCTTTCGCTTAGGGGTGTCTTTTTTTAAGGCTGAGAGAATGTTCCCATTCAACCCTTGTATACCTGATCGGGATAATGCCCGCGTAGGAAAAGTGTATGTTAGAATCGCCTGCTGTGTTGGTAAGCAACGCAAGTTTGCACTACCAAGATAAAACTCTATTTGACCATTTAAACTTCCATTTGGCAGCGGGACAAACGACTTGTTTATTAGGTAAGAGCGGAGTTGGTAAAAGTCGTTTTCTACAATTAATCGCCGGATTTATCCCCACATCAGCTTCTATCACTGCCTGTGACCAACAAGGTTTGTCAGGTCGATTAGCTTATATGCCTCAAACGCATACTTTATTACCTTGGTTAAATATTTTGAGCAATGTTGTATTGGGCTATCGTTTGCGACGCACAAAAAAACCTTACCACCAAGCTCGTGAATTACTAATCCAATTAGGCTTAGAGAACACTTTGGATAAATATCCAGCACAATTGTCGGGCGGAATGCAACAACGTGTTGCTTTAGCACGCGTCCTTTTAGAAAAACGACCTATTGTACTAATGGACGAGCCTTTTTCTGCCTTAGATACCATCACTCGTTATCAACTACAAGAACTCTCAGCGCAGGCATTAAAAAATCATACTGTATTATTAGTCACACATGATCCGTTAGAGGCGTTGCGTTTAGGGCATCATATTGCAATTATGTCGGGTACACCGGCAAAAATAAATTATATAAACTGCGAACTTAATGACTCTCCCCCGCGAGCACTGAATAATCCTACATTATTACAATGGCAAGCCAAGCTTTTGCAACATCTGCAGGAGCTTAAATAATGGTTTTATTTCTTCTTTTACGTAACCAATTGATTAATGGAATTGCGCAACTACAAAATTTACTTTCGTCCTCATGGACTTCAAAACTTCTTGCGAGCAAACAGTTATTTTTAAGAATATATCCATTATTTTTGCATAAATTTTGCATCCCTATTTGGTTTATTATCATTTGGGAATGTTTGATTCGTATTTTACAACTACCTAACTATATTTTGCCTACTCCATTTGCAGTATTAAAAAGCCTTATTGATCATGCAACGTTAATTACCTCACAGACCTTACCAACGCTGGTCGAAGTTCTTTTAGGCTTATTTTTTGGAATTATATTAGGTGTAACAATTGCGCTCAGTATGAGTTTATTTCGACCATTGCATAATTTCTTACTCCCTTTATTATTGGCCAGTCAAGCTTTGCCCGTCTTTGCAATTGCTCCCCTACTGGTACTTTGGTTTGGTTATGGCGTAACGGCTAAGATTATCACCACCACTTTTATGTTATTTTTTCCTATAACCAATAATTTTCTCGATGGTTTAAAGCAAACGCCGGAAAATTATTTAAACATGGCCGAGATTATGAATAGTAATCGCTGGCAAATTTTATATCAAATCCGCATTCCCGCCGCTTTACCGAATCTTGCTTCTGGCATCCGGCTTGCAACGGCTATGGCTCCCTTAGGCGCGATTATCGGAGAGTGGGTTGGCTCGAATCAAGGTTTAGGGTTTTTATTGTTAAATGCCAACGCGCAGATGCAAATTGATCTCATGTTTGCTGTATTATTGGTTATATTTTTTCTAGGAATTATACTTTATTTCCTTGTTGATACTTTAATCAAACTGGCTTTGCCATGGACTTTATTAAAATCAGCTTAAAAAACAAATAGATCTTAATTTTACAACAATACAGTATTGATTTATGCAAACCCAAAAGAAAATTATTTTTTTCCTGAGCTTTTTGTTATTTACTAACAACGTTGCCGCTAAGCCATTAACATTAATTTTAGATTGGTTGATTAATCCCGATCATGCAGCAATTTTTGTGGCAAAAGAGCAAGGATTTTTTGCCCGCGAAGGAGTGCAAGTGAATATCATTGCGCCCAGTAATCCTGATGATGGCCCTAAACTCGTGGCAGCAGGCCATGCTGATTTGGCCGTGAGTTATCAACCACAATTAGTGGCTCAAGCAGCAAAAGGATTACCTCTAATACGCATAGCCAGTTTAATAAACCAACCTTTAAACTGTTTGATTGTGAAAAAAAATGGCCCTATTCATCAGCTTGCCGATCTAAAAGACAAACGTATTGCTTATACATCGCATGTTGAAGGAACACTAATGCTAAGTGCATTGTTAGAAAAGGCGCACTTAACAATGCAAGATGTACAAACAATTAATGTGCAATATGATTTAATGCAAGCTCTACTAAGCGATCGCGTCGATGCCGTGATTAATGTGATGCGCAACGTTGAACCTTTGCAAATGGAATTTGCTCATCAGCCTGTAAAGATCTTTCCAATCGAATTAGCTGAGATTCCAACTTATGATGAATTAATTATCATCACCAATAAAAATAAATTATCTGATCCACGTCTCACTAAATTTTTGGTAGCACTCAACAAAGCAACCGAGTACTTGCTCAATAATCCAGAAAAAAGCTGGCAAGTATTTGCAAAATACCACCCTGCCATAAACAATGCGTTAAATCATCAGGTTTGGCAAACTACATTACCTTATATTGCACGCCATCCGGTTAATTTCGATAAAAAAGATTATGCAAAATTTATGTTATATCTATATCAAAAGCATATCATCTCGCAATCTTTAAGAACCGATAAATATGCTACGGAATTGGCCTATAAAAACAAAAGCATGCCATAAACTTTTGTCGCTGGAAAATAATCATGCAAGACGATAGAAATTTCGTTACAATCGCCAGCTATGTCTAATCCTAATCATTCCCTGTTAGAATCTTTAAATGATGCGCAACGACAAGTCGTTGCTGCCCCGCAGACGCATTTGTTGGTATTAGCCGGCGCGGGTAGCGGAAAGACTCGCGTGTTAGTGCATCGTATTGCCTGGTTAATCAATGTGGAAAATATATCTCCACATAACATTCTTGCTGTCACCTTTACTAATAAAGCCGCGGGAGAAATGCGTCAACGCTTAGAAACTTTGCTTGATATCCCGATGCGCATGATGTGGGTAGGCACATTTCATGGGCTTGCTCATCGCTTATTACGTCAACATTGGGAGGCCGCTGGATTACCACAGGCGTTCCAAATATTAGATAGTGACGATCAATATCGCATCATTAAACGAATTTTGGTTAGCTTGAATCTTGATGAGGCACAATGGGCGCCAAAAAAAGTGCAATGGTTTATTAATCAACAAAAAGAT
>JBDKHQ010000079.1:0-19456 GCA_039797585.1 Pseudomonadota bacterium
ATTTTCTAATGTACTTAATAAACTTAATTTAAGCGGGGGTACCGATTCTCTGCTAACCCAAGCTAATCTGGATAAATTACTACAAAAGGGACTTAATTTAGAGATGCTGGCTAAATTTATACAAGCAGAAGATAAATCAAAAATTTTAACCCAAGAAAATTTTGATTTAGCTATCAATCTAAAAAATCTATTGACGCATGAGAATATTACTAAAATAGAAAAAGCTGCGTTTGATCCTGCTAAGCTTAGTGATGTTTTTCTCGCTTTGAATGAATCCAAAATCTTAACGCAAGATAATTTTGATCAACTTATTGACCTAAACAAAGTTGATTTTGAAAAAATTGTTCCAGTGTTGGAAAACCTGAATAAAAATAAAATCTTAAATCAAGATAATTTTTATGAATTTTTGAATACATTTCTTGCAACTAGAATTTATGATGAACAGGCGAAGGAATTTGATCATGCTAATGGTCAGCAAGACTCTAAAACTTCTTTGACGGATAAGTTTTGTAAGATGCTAAAGGAATCATGGTTAGGGCGAAATGCACAAGTTATTTTTAATAAAATCATAGCTGCATTTAATAAGATGACTAAAAGGTATGAGACACAAGATGCATCAGCCACTTCTGATGAAACAGCGACTGCTGGGCGGAATCCTAATTCTTTTTTTGCTAGTTCTTGTAGTCGATTTGAAAATGTTACTGACACTGAAGCATCGAGAGCAAATATATCGAATACATGCGGAGTTAAATAGCGGGGTTATTCCGAGACAAGAGTATTGATCGGTCATTGCGAGCGCCAAAGGCGCGCGGCAATCCAGGAAATACTAAACTATGGATGGCCACGCTCATTACATTCGCTCGCCATGACGGTGATAGTCGTAGATACTTCAGTATATTCCCATTCACACCACAGTGAGGTGAGTGGGAAATACAAGCCACAGCGTATGGACTGTGGTTTATCGAGTAACAGTGCTTGTGCATAGGTATTGAGTTGTTGTTGATGCTGTTGCATGGCAGTCTTTAAAAATTCTTCCGGTTTATCTCCTTTGTATTCTGTAGTTTTATAATCAATAATCCAACGTATCTCCGTATTCGGATCAATAAACGTGCGATCAATGATAAAATTTTGCAGCTTCCCATTGAGTAACGCAGTGATGGCATATTCAGATTGTGCGGCTTGATGTTGCTGGCTTAAAATCCAGCGTCCACGCGGATCGGTTAAGGTTTTTTCTAAACAGATATTGAGTTTATCTAAGGCTTCCGGTATTTGCGAGGCCAACAAGCCGTTTTGTGCCAATAAACCAGCAAACATTGCTTGCGCGGACTTTATTTTTTCGCTATCCCATTTTGCTAAACCGTCTTGGCTGATTTGGTACAGTAAACGGTGTATGACGGTTCCCAATGTCCTCTCGGGATATATTTGCCATTGAAAGGAATACGCTTGAGTTTTTATCTCAGGAGATAGGTCGAACTGATTAGAAATAAATGCTTGCCAATCAGCGCGTAAACGCTTTAATAAACGTTGCGTGGGTAATTCTTGCGTGGTTTTTGCTGATACTGGCGCTAAAAGGTGTTCTGGTTTGATATTTAGCACCGGCCATAACTGGCCTAATAATGACAGTGGAGCAGGGGCTTTTATTGCTGCAGCTTCATCTAACGTGAACGTGCCTAACAGATGTAAGGATTGCTTTGCACGCGTGCAAGCGACATATAGTAAGCGCGTTAACTCTGCGGCGTTTTTTTGTTTTTCCTCATTGAATAAATAATTGTAGATTAAATCTTGTTCTTCATGACTGGCTTTGATCGGGGCTAGTAAAAAATCTTTTTTTTCTGGCGTTAGCATTTTCTCGCTAGACAACAATAAAGGCGATAGGTCAGGTCGACCACGTCGATGTAGACCAGGTAAGATGACATGATCGTATTCTAAGCCTTTGGCTTTATGTATAGTCATGACGTCGATCGCGTGTGCTGGTGTTGCGGATGTGGTTTGTGTGTAGATGTGACTTAACTCATCGCCAAGCTTAAAGAAATCTAGTGCTTCTTTTTCCAGTTTAATTTTATTTTCTAGAAAATTTAAATACGCATGGATATCATCCATCTCTTCCCAGGTTGATAAAGTGGTTGGACCGCCTAATGCTAGCCAGGTTTGTTTAATCCATAACGGTAAAGCAACTCGACCTTGCTGTTGTAAACTTTGTTGTAAAACGGGCACGACGCGGCGTAAACGTTGTTTAGTGTCGTAGGCAAGTGGAATTTCCTCAAACTGCTGCAGCTGTTGCCAAATACTAAACGATGTTTTTTTCTCATCGCTAAATTGCGTAATTTGGTAGAGATCGCTTAACGACAAACCGCAATAAGGTGAACGTAATAACGCGAGCCAAGCGATCCTATCACCCAAATGATGCAGCGCACGGGTTAAGCTGAGTAGATCTTGCACGACTGATTTTTCGGCGAGACTATCAATCTCTATCGCTTGATAAGGGATCGCCGCGTGACGTAAGGCCGGTAAAATGCTGCGTAAATGGCTACGTGCGCGGACTAAAATCGCAATTGAAGCTTGGCTATTCTCACGTTTAATTTTTTGAATAATTTTTATGATCTGCTCGGCTTCTGCCGATTCTGCAGAAACAGTACTTTGTTGCCAATAGGTATTAACGGCGTTGCTTAGTGTTGCTTGTGAGTAAGCACTTGCTGGGGAATAGCAGACAGTACCCTGTTGAAGATCATCCGTGCCAGGGAGTAATTGACTAAACTGTTGATTCACCCAAGCGACGATGCCGGGCGTGGAGCGAAAATTAACCGACAAGTTTAAGGGCCGCAGTTGCAGTGTGCCGATGCCGCATTGTTGTACGTGTAAAAATAAACTGACTTCGGCTTTGCGAAATCGATAGATCGATTGCATGGGGTCACCGACTAAAAATAACGTACGGCCATCCTGATTTTGCCAGCCGGCAGTTAATTTTTCGATTAAATGTAATTGTGTACTGGAAGTATCTTGAAATTCATCGACGAGTAGATGTTGGATTTGATAATCTAAAGCCAGTGCTAAATCACTGGGATTTTCGGCTTGACCCAAGCCTATGCTAGCGGTGAGTAATATCTCGGTATAATCTACTTTTTGCTGCTGCTGAAAAATAATTTTTAAATGTGCCACCAATACCGGTAATAATTCAAACAGTGACTTGAGAATCTGCCATTGCGCATCGGTATAGTGTAAGGGTGGTGCGAGCTTTAAAGCGGTTAAGGTTTCTTTTATTAAATTTTGTTGGCTTAAATGCCCAATTAAATTCAAACATTGTTTTTTTAGCGTTTGAACTTGAATTTGCGCGACTTTATCTTTTATTTCATTGGCAGCAGCAAAACCTTCTGTTTTGCGTAATTGCTTGCGCCAAGTATTCGATTCTGTTAGCAGTAACTGACTGGCGGCCTGCCAAAAATTTAAATCATCGTCGTGGATTAAGGGGGCGAGCTGACGTTGCTGTAAGGAAAAATTCAATAATTGCTTAAGTTCGTGTACCAAATCTTTACTCAGCAGTTGATTTAATTTTTTGACTAAGGCTTGATTAATGTTAAATAAAGTCTGTTCTAAATCTTTGCGTAAATGCTGTTGATGCTGTAGCAAATAAGCTAACCATTGTTCGCGTCGTGCTAACATCGGTATGAATAAATTTTCTACGCGTTGAAAATCGTTATCTAAATGGCTAAGTAAATGACTTAATGAGGTTTGCCAAGAAAATGGTTCTTCGAGTTGTTTGAGTAATTCTTGAATAGCGAATCGATACAGATATTCGGGTTGATCAACCGGCGTTAATTTTTCGCCTGATCCGGCGAGTAAGGGCATTTGCCGGGTTAGGGTTTGGCAAAAACTATCGATGGTGAGTATACGAAGTCGATTTGGATTACTTAATAAATTCCAAGCTAAATCTTGGTCCTGTGCCAATACTTTTTTGGCTAAATAATAACGTTCAGTTTCTTTGCCCGTGGGGGCTTCGGAGTTTTGTGCAAGCTCTAAGGCGTGCATGATACGTAAACGCATCTCGTTGGCGGCTTTGCGTGTGAAAGTAATCGCAATAATCGCTTCTGGCACGGCTACGCGTGTGAGTAACATCAGATAACGGCGTACTAATAATTCTGTTTTTCCGGAACCGGCAGGTGCTTGCACAATAAACGAGGTATGCGGATCGAGTGCTAGATGGCGTTGCTTGGCGTCGGCTAAAGATATATTAGATTTCATGCTAGCGTTGCGTTAGAGGGTTGATGATTAATTCGGCAAAATAATTGCAGATCACAATGTCGACAGGTAGTTGGACCGTGTTTTGGATGGACGTCGGCAACGCCTTGTTGGAACTCTATGGCGAGTTTTTCTAAAGAAGTTTGCCAGTGCTTAAGCAAGTCCGACCAATCATTTAAGACCAAAGCGGTTTTTAATTTTTTCAAGGGCGTAAGTTGGTGCATACTTGATTCTTCTGCACTGATCCCTTGCAAAGAAATCTTATTACTACGAAGGTGCATGATGGCAAAGCTGCGGACGGTTTCTGCCTGACTTAAACAATACAAGGGTAATTGTGGATAATCACAACGTTCTTCTAACCAATCTATTTTACTCGGCACACCGGTTTTGTAATCAATAATCATAGTCTGTGTTGCGTTGAGTTTGTCGATGCGATCAATCCTTAGCTTGAAAGATAAGGGACCTAGCGTTAATTGTGTTTTTGTTTCATGCTGCGTTTGCATAAAAACCGGACGTTGTTTTTCTAATTCTATGATATTTCTTAATAGTGTTTGCAAACGACGACGTTCTATGTCGATAAAGAGAGCTTTAAAACCTAAGGGTCGTTTTTTACTAAATAAATTAAAGCAATGGTCAATTGAGTCATTAATGATTTTTTCGAGAGCACGGGGTGTTTGCTGCAATAGGCTTGCTTGATCCTGCACGACATTCCAAAATTGTTCTAATACTTGGTGTAACAAGCTACCACGTTCTCCGGCATTAAGACCATTATGCGGGAAGGGATGAAAATGTGCTTTTAAGCGCCAACGTGCATAGGCTTGAAACGGGCATGCGGCTTGCGATTGTAACAGTTGCGTACCCGCGCTAAAGTCACGTTCAGTAGATAATGGCACAGATTCATCCGTATAATATTCCCATTGCTGACTGGCCATTATTTTGTTTGCTAAAGCTTGATATGCAGGAAGTTGCAGATCGCTTAATTCAATTTCTGGTATGGATTTAATCAAAACACTAGGACGTAATATCTGATCCAAATGCTGTGCAGCGTGACTGAAAATAATATTTTCTGTACTGCCGATTAAACTTTTCATAAGCAGCGAAGCAAAATAGTATTCTCGTTCACTTGAGGCATACGGGATTTGATGCGTGCGTTGTAAAACGTAAGGAATAAATGGATTAGGCGTTGCGACGGCGGGCCAAGTTCTATCATCCAGTCCCATAACCCATACTGCATCAAAATATATACCGGCGCTATCCAATAATCCTAATATTTGTATCGGTGGTTCATGCAATGTCTTGCTTTGAAATAAAGTATTGGCCATTAATTTTTGCAATTGCTGCAACGCTTGTGCGTGCGATATATCACCGAGAATAAAATCTAAACCAGCGAGCTCTGTAAGTAACTCAGACCAACGTTCTAGCAGTTGAAATTCACTGCTCATTAATAAACGTTCCCCTGGCCACGCTAAGGCATGAAGTTTTTTAGCAAAATATTCTGACCAGAAACTTGGTTTAGCCAAAAAATGGGTAGGATATTTTTTTACTAATGGAATGAGCTGTGTGATTAAGTCGTGTAAAAGCGGGCATGCTTGCTGGCGACTGAACCTAAGTAGCTGGTCTAAGCTCAACCTATTTTCAGCGCTGCAACGCAGAGTGATATCCATGTGTGCGCGTGCAGTTTGCTCTTGTTGTGAACCACCTAAGTAGGGAGAGCGTAGCAATGGGTTGATTTGCGCAAATGAATTGATGTCTTCTAGTCCGAGTATCTGCATTGCAGTTTGAATCAAGTCAAATTCTATTAACGGATGACCTGCAGCGATGTTAAAAGGTAAAGCGTGCCTATCATTAGGCGCTAACTCGGTGAATACTTCAGTGAAGATATTGAGTAAATGGGTGCGTTGCTCGACTAGATTGGGAATGACACATGCAATATTTTTACCTTGTTGCCAGCACTGATACGACCAGAGAGCCATACTGTGGTATTCAGTTTCTTTGTCACTTAAGCACAGGCGTTGCCGTTTAGTGTTTGAGTAAGCCGGCATGTAATGACAAATCTCGCAGTGTTGTTCTTCCAAGATTTTAAGCAGTTTTTTATATTGTGGATTTATTTCATTAAATCCAATGAGAAAAATACGTGGCGGAGGTTTTAAAATTCTTTTGCTAAATAATAGAATGAGATGATTAAGTGCGCTGGATAAATCGATAGTGTTATGACTTTGGCAAAAACTTACGAAATGTGTAGCCCAGGCTTGCCAGGTTTCGCTTTCATTGCTTTGTTTAAAGTGAGTGGTTTGATAATCGAGTTGAGCTTGTTGCAGTAATTGCCAAGCTTGTTGAGCGTTTCTTGCAGTGTGAGCAGTATCTAAAAAAGAATAAGCCGATTGCTGAATAATGGTTTTCCATATCAGACATTCTTGGGATTTATTGAGTAAACGCAAACAAAAACCCGTTTGTTCGATGAATTGTTTTTCCCAAAGTGTTTCTAACCAGTGTGTAACAGTAAAAAGTTTCAGTGTAGACCAAACCGGTTTTTTTTGTGTTTGTTGATATTGTACATAAGCTCTATGTAAAAAAGGGATTAAACGTTTATTCCCTGTCAGTAATAAATCTTCAGGATTTAACTGTTTGAAAAGTTTGTTATAAATTTCCATAGACTACCTATTGACAAGCTTAAGTTTAGCCCAGAATGTACAGGACTTTTGCACAAGTCAGCATAATTTAATTTATTCTATGTAATCTTAACAGGATAAAAAGTAATTTTCTGATTGACAGAACGTAACTATTTGAAAAAAGATAATTCTTATCTTTTGTTTAAAGCTTGTACAAATTGTAACGATGACTTATAAATCAAGGTTTTTACTAGCTTCCCCCAACTCTGTCCACAAAGTTATTCACAGAATCTGTGGGTAAACATGGATTTGTCATCCTAATGCCTAAGAATTAAACATTTTTTGGCAAGTGTGATAGCTTGCGCAGGTCGCGCCGATCTATTTGCTTATTTCTATAAGTAAAACTATACTCGTGCTTTGCTAGCAAAAGCCAAAACGTTGCAAAGGGAGTTTCAGCGTGTTCTTAAGAGGTATGGCCTTAATTTTTGCTGTAGTGTTTATTTTATTAGGCATACTTGGCTTTATTCCGCCTATTACACCCAACCATGTGTTGTTCAATTTTTTTACGGTTGGTATTTTATTAAATCTTTTTTATATACTGATAGGCTTACTAGCCTTGTCTGCTAGCGGTTCGATGTTTTATGCGCGTTTGTATTTTAAATTTTTTGGTATCATCTTTGCCGCAATTGCGATTTGGGGTTTTGCCATGAATGGCAACTTAAGGCTGGTACATATTAATATCTCGGATAGTTTTTTCTATCTGCTGATGGCCATCATTGCGCTGTATTTGGGCTTTACCAGTAAACTGCCTCGCAGTTATGCGCATTAAAATTTCATTTCTTTTTGCTAGTGAAGAGCCGATTAAACCGAAGCTATCCCATTTTCATTAGTGCGGGATAAACAGCATTATTTTCTGCTAAGTCATTGCTCATCTCGAAGCTGTGAGTTTTAGCAATCTCAAGGTAAGCACTGAACAAATTACTAAGTATACTATTCTCTAAGTTAGAATTATCGGGTAGGCGTTTGCTAGTTAAAATAGGGTGTTGAACTTCGAGGTTGTTTAGGTTTTCTAGATTAAAATCATTAGATGTCACGAGTTCTTTTAAGGCTAGGGCTGCTTTTGTTTTTCTATCGTGAGAAAAGTAGGATTTAAAAAAATAAAGTTTATAGGTATAAGCTTCATATTTATTTTTAGTGGTTTCTGGGTTTTTTAAATAACAATCGAGTAATTTATCGGTAACGTAGCGTAAATTGCAAGGATATTGATTGAAATAATCTTTCGTAAAATAGTTTAATAAGGTTACTGAATACGCATGGATGACTTTATGGGCAACATCTTCGTCAGTCTGCAGGTTGGTCCATCGAGCGAATTGTTCGAATATAAAATGGGCTGTTAAATCTTGTATCGGGATTAGCGCTTTATTGTCTACTGAACCAGCGATATAGTTTAAAACTTTTTTCATGGCAAAAGGATATTTAGTGCAGGCAGGCCGAAAAATATAATTTTCTTCGTTATCTTTTTCTGTGAGTAGTTCAACGAAGATTTTCATTCCTAATAACCTAATGTGATCATCTACAAATTGTAGAAGAGCATTGATCGCTGTACGATCTTCAAGCTGAGCGGTGACGGACATGACGCTTTTTTTGAAGTCATAGCGACCACCAAAAAATACTGCATTGCAGGCATCATAATCACGAATTTGTTTAAAAACAAAGTCATTTATAATATCCTTATCGATATGATTAATAATGCTCGTTACAAACGCCAACCACAATTTCACCGCCTTAGGTTGGTGCATGGCTGTTATCATGAATGCATTAGCTCTATATTGGTCCTCTGCTAAAAGAAGCTGCGTAATAATCGCGGGTGAAAAAATTTCAGGATGTTTTTGAATAAAATTCAAAATAAATGCAACTGAATCGTATTGATTTCGCGAAGCGAACATTAAACTGTTATAGTGCAATTCATTTTTTTCTAGGATTAACTTTATCAACGTGTCTGGAGTAAAGAGATTAGGATTTTTTTCAAAAAAATCGAATATAAGCTTTAAAGAGATGGCTTTATCTCGCGCTAATAGCATCAAAAAAGTTAAACCCCTGCCATGCTTTTCTGAGAATATTTGTTCAAAACTTAATATCATACCTTTTGGTTGTCGTTGAATAAACTTTAGCATGGATGTCAAAGCTCCAGGATGATGACGGGCAAGTATTAAACTGTTGTAATCATCTGCATTATTTGTAAATAATATTTCTTCTAAATATGGTTTGAAAACTTTAGATTTATTCTCAATAAAGTTTAAAAAAACAGGGATAAATGATGGTTGAAATTCAGCTACTAGCATTAAGCAATTATAATTTTTATTATTTTTTTCTAGAAATAATTTGGGTAAATTTTCTGAAGTAAAAAAGTCAGGATGTTCATAAGTAAGTTTAAATATAAATTCTAACGCTTTAGGCTGAAAACGAGCGATTGATAATAAAATAGTAAAACCATCTTGATCCTTTTCTAAAAAAGTTTTCCATAATAGAGTCGGGTTAATCTTTTTTATATCTTTAAACATAAAGTCTATAATAGAAAAGGTTGCCTCGACTTGATTTCTTATGGCTAACCTCAGTAGCGTACAGGTCCCACTGGAACTTTCAGTGAAGAAAAGTTTAAGTACTGTTTCTCCGTCAAAAGCTATGTAGTTGATTACAAATGCAAAAATATTGTTAAGACGATCGGGTTGATCGCGCGCAGTTAACGTTACAGCGGTATAGCTATCCTTTTGTTGCTGGGTGAATAGCTTATGCAGTGTATCCTTAGCAAACCGACCAATGGAAGTCGTTAAAAAGCTTAAAATGGTTCCTATTGCTTCGGCTTGTTTACTGGCGGCTAACATCAGCGCATTGCAATTGTCTTTATTTTTCATTAAAAATATTTCTTCAACTTTTTGAGAGTCAATGATGGCTTCATTGGTTTTTAGAAAAACTAAAATATCATTTAATAGGTCAGGATTATTAACTGCTCCTAGCATCAAGAGATTAAAGCCAGCTTGATTTTTTACAAGAAACATATCGGCTATTTTTTCAATGATAAAATTTTTACGGCGTAAATCTAAGCGGATAATTAAACGGAGACCTTGCATGATCTCTGTGGGGTATTCACTGCTAATTTTTAACTGTCGGGTCAAATAATCGATGAATGCTAGACAATTCTTAATGAAACTTTTATTTTTGCTTATTTTTTTGTAATAATTTGGAAATCTTATACTTAACTCTACTAATTGTTCTAATAAATCAGAAAATCTTTCTTCTTTAAAAAATTTGGAAATTAGTTCCGCAGGCGCATGAGTAGGATTTTTTTTAAGGAATAGATTATAACAAGCGCTATCTAGTAAGGTATTTATTTGTGGGGTTTTGAAATAATTCTGATCTAATAAAGCATTGAAAAAAGCTTGGTAGATTTTTTCCCAATCAACATTAACAATATTAAAAAGCATAGGATTTTTTTTATCATGAAATACTTTAAAATAATTTATCCAATGGTTCGGATGGTTGGGAATTTCGTTGATATAATTGGGTAAAAAACGTTTAATCAAGCTTATGATCTTTTCTCTCATTTGCAAGCCCAAACCATTTTTATTGTTTTGCTCAATCTCTAATTCCGGAATAAACTCCATAAACGCAGCTATGAGTAAACAAGGTAGATGATAGGGTGTAAATTTTTTATGAAATACTTGTTGCAAGGCACATCTAATCGTAATATCAGATAAAGCACCGACATAACGGTCAGAAAAATTGGCATTTACGCCTAGGCCATCGATGGCTGCAATGACATTGATACGATTCCGGGCATGAACTTCGGGAACTTGAAGATTTTCAGGATTTTTATCAGCGAGAAGCACTGTAGCGACTTCTTCGACCAAATTTTTGCGTACGATACAAAGTAGCTCTGGTAAATTGCGTGGCTTGTAAAAAGAGTCGGCGATAATGTTAACGCGGTCATGAAAACCTTCGAGGCATTGATCGATTTCTTCAGTTAATTTAGTCGTGATTGCCAGAAAATTATCCGACGAGAGTTTGCCTAATTTTGCGTCTAAATTTCCTTTTAAGCGATGAAAAATAAGTTGCAATTGTTCTCGTAGTAGAAATTTGCCACGATAATCGGACGCGCTACTTAAATGCTTATCAAGAATATCGTCCGGTAATGTATTATCGACTTCGCGCATAATGATTTGTAAATCGTGTAACCAATTCTTATCTAAAAGAGGTAATTTAGAACTATCAATGACTGGGGTAGGTTGATATGCAAACACAAGATCGGTATTAAAAGCAGGATCGACTGGATAATTCTTCAACATTTAGTTTCCCTCTATGTTACGAATAAAAAATTAATTATTTTAAATAATTCATAGTTTATTATGCTTGTTATTTGTTAGAAATAAAAATAAGAATATCAGCTCAATTTCTACTTCACAATAGCGCTAAGATTAAATAAAATAATTTAGATTTTTTTATTTTTAATAATTACTAATTAAGGAATAAATAAGATTAGAAAAAATTCAATTGCGAAGAGTATCTTTTAAATTGACCAAGTTTGTTGTAAGTAAGCGCCTTGCCAAAATTGCCATTCACACAACGTGGCTTGTCTAAAGGCGTTTAACATTTTTTGTTGACATGGAACGCTTGCATGTACTGCAAGATCGTTAAGTGTTGCTATCATTAAATCGACGGAATGATTAAATTCATGACTGGAATATAAATCGATCCATTCTTGATAAGGATTATGAGGAATTTTTTTAGCACACGCACGTTGTCCTACCTGTTGATAAACCCAAAAACACGGCAATAAACTGGCGACGGCTTCTTCGACTGTGGCGGTGCTCGCCATACGTAACAAATAATTGGTATACATAAAACAAAAGGGACTTTGTTTGTTAGGGATAGAAGGAGTGTTAACATATTTTTTTAGAATGTTTACATGCAGATCACGTTCAGCTTTAAGTGCATTCATGGCAAATTGCATAAATAATTCAGTTTGTTGATCGTGTGGCAGTCGTATTGCGGTAAGTGCGAGTGCTTTAGAAAAATCTGCGAGATATAAGGCATCTTGTTTTAAATAAAAGATAAACTTTTCTAAAGCTAAATTACCTTGCGCGAGCTCTTGATTAAAAGGATGCTGATAGATTTTTGGCATGATGTCGGCTACAGCGGCTTTTAGTTCATTAAACATGTTGTTTTACCTGTTCTAAAAAATAAAAGTGATGTACGGGCCCTTGGCCATGGCCTAATGTTAAACCTTTTGCGGCTAAAATACATTGCGTTAAATAATGTTTAGCTTTAACAATGGCTTGATATAAATCCTCACCTTGAGCTAAATACGAAGCGATCGCAGCCGATAACGTGCAACCGGTGCCATGCGTATTTTTAGTGTTTATACGTTGCGTATCAAATCGGTGCATTTGTTGTTGTGGATAATCATAAAAAAAATCGGGTGAATGTGGGGTTTTTAAATGCCCCCCTTTAAGCAATACCGAAACTTTATAACGTCTCGCGAGGAGTAGGGCAGCATCTTGCATGCAGCGCTCGTCGTTAATATTAATTGATAAGATCGATTCGGCTTCTGGAATATTGGGCGTTATCAGTGTTGCTAATGGGAATAAATCTTTCACTAATGCTTGTATTGCTTTTGGTTTTAACAGGCTATGACCTGTTTGGGAAATCATGACTGGATCAAGCACAATAAAAGGAGGTTGATATTTTTTTAAGTTAGCGGCGACTAAATAAATAATGTCTTCATGATAAAGCATGCCGAGTTTAACGGCATCTATAGATAAATCAGTAAATACGGCATCGATTTGTTGCTGAATAAAAGCTAATGGAATTTCTTGTATCGCGGTAACGGATTGTGTGTTTTGTGCGACTAAGATGGTAATGATACTGGCTGCATAACTACCAGTGGCTGAGATCGCTTTGATGTCGGCTTGTATGCCAGCGCCACCAGAAGGATCGGTCCCAGCAATAGTGACGACTTGGGCTAACGAAGCGTCAGGCACTGACACTGCGATGTTGCAAGATAGCTTGCCCTAATTCTTGACTCATGACACGCGGATCTGGTGCCAAAAAAATAGCGGATGCTATAGCGACGCCTGCCACACCCGTTGCTAATACCGATTGAACATTGTGTAGATTGATGCCACCTATGGCGACGACTGGCGCATCAAGGCTATCATTAATATTTTTTAAATCAGAAATACCGAGCGGGGGCGTGAAATATTGTTTGGTAGTCGTTGCAAAGACTGGGCCTACTCCAAAATAATCGCAATCATAATGACGACATTGGCGTGCCTGTTGAATATTTTCAATCGTGAGGCCAATAATTTTTCTACCGCCTAATTGTTTACGCACCGCAGCATATGGTTTATCTGTTTGGCCAATGTGTACGCCATCGGCACCAATGGCGAGCGCAATATCCGCATCATCATTGATGATTAAACGAATTCGCCGCGGACGTAAGTAGCGTAATAGTTGTTTGCCGGTGCGGATGATGGTTTCTGGGGGTTGATTTTTCATCCGTAGTTGCACGAAATTAATACCCGTATCCACCACTTCCTCAATGGCATCAATAATGGGTAATGGCGCACAGACTTGATCATCGAGAATCAAATAGTAAGAGTAATCAATATTCATACGGTAATATCCGTTTTAAGTAAGGGTTGTAAATCTTTTTTTTGTACAGCATAAAAACTGTCGAGTAGCTGATTATAAAAACTTCCCGGGCCATGGGATTTTTTTTCGGCAACTTCACTCACCAGTCCCATCCAGGCCATAGCATGAACACACGCGTTAAATCGATCCGGATTCACCGCTAAAAAACAGGCAATCATTGCGGTTAAGGAACATCCCATGCCAACGACTTTAGTGAGTAGCGGTGTTCCATAATCCAATGCAACAAACATCGACTCACTGACAATAAAATCGATTTTGCCACTGACGACAACGATACATTGATATTGTTGCGCTAAGCTTTGCGCGGATGTAACGGCATTGCTACTGACTTGTGTGCTTTCGACACCTTTGGTGGTGATGGAGGTATCTACCAATGCCATAATTTCTGAGGCATTGCCACGGATGACGTTAACACCGCGCTTGATGATGTTTAAGGCCGCAGTGGTGCGATAGCTGCTGGCACCTGCACCGACTGGATCAAATATGACTGGAATACCGCGTCTTAAAGCAGCTCGTTGAGCCTGTTCGATGGCCGCTAGCCAAGCTGCATCGGGCGTGCCGATGTTAACGACTAAGGCTTGTGCCAGTTGGATAATTTCTTCTAATTCTTCTTGGGCATGTGCCATAATCGGCGCAGCACCTAATGCCAATAACATATTAGCCGTGGTCGGCATCACGACCAGATTGGTGATATTATGAATTAAAGGACAAGTGAGTCGGATTAAATCGACGTCATGGAATAGCGATGCTAAGGTGAACGCGTTACTCGATGGTGACGCTAATTTATCTAAACAATTTTTTATTTTCAATGTACTTCTTCCTACGCAGGTATTAACCCGATCAGGTTATAAGGGTTGAATGGAACATTCTCTCAGCCTAGCAGAATTGCAGACACTTTCTTTAGGCACCCCTGGAGTTGGTAATATTAAACAGGAATTAAGGAGGATAATCAACTAAGGCTTTGTTTGGTTTTCTAATTTAATTAAAAATTTTAATCGTATGCAAATACAACGAGAACATTTAATTGCAGAGCAGCTACGTTTTATCGTTCAATGACTTATAGAGAATTTGATCAGATATATCTACGCTGAAAACCCACCATCAATTGTCAAGCTTGATCCAGTGATATACCCTGCTTCCGGGCTGGCCAAATAGGCAACGAAACTAGCGATTTCTTCAGGCTTACCATAGCGATTCAGCGCCATCATTTTTTTCAATTGATCGGCCACATCACTGTTAGCTGGGTTCATATCGGTATCTACCGGGCCAGGTTGTACATTATTCACGGTAATGCGTCGGGGACCTAGATCCCGCGCCATACCTTTAGTTAATCCAACCAGCGCGGATTTGCTCATCGCGTATACTGCGCCGCCGATGATGGGAATCCGTTCGGCGTTGACACTACCGATATTGATAATACGGCCTCCGTCGTTCATATGCCGAATAGCTTCCTGACTGGCGATAAAAACACTGCGCACATTGATCGCAAGCGTACGATCAAGCTCCTCAAGAGAGAATTCTTCAGTTGATGCCCATGCGAGTACTCCTACGTTGTTAACCAGAATGTCCAGTTTCCCGAAGGTACTTACGGCTTTGCGCACGGCTTGTTGTAATGCTACTGCATCAGCACTATTTGCTTTAATGGCAATGGCTTTACCGCCTCGGGAGGTGATTTCGGTTACTATTGCTTTGGCTTTATCTGTTGAAGACATATACGTAAACGCGATTGCGGCACCTTCTAGTGATAGACGTTTGACTATGGCTGCGCCAATACCTCGTGATCCTCCCTGTATGAAGGCAACTTTACCTTGGAGTTGTGTAGTTGACATGAAATTCTTCCAATGCGATTGATTTCTCGGGATGAGATTTTCTATCATAACAGAAAATGAGCTTGAATTTATTATGGATAGGCTGAAAGTGAAGCAGACCAATAATGCATTTGAAAAAATAACAGTAATTTTTTTTGCGTGCCAGACCTGATTATGCGACTTCGAATGGATTGCTTATCAAGGCATACCATAGGTTCTAAAAAGTGATGATTATGGAAATAAAGTACCAGCTAGTATGAAGGGATATACCTGCTCAGAATGAATTTATACTCTCGTCTCTTCTAGTACGAGCGGTCTATAACTGCTATAGTTTGGCTATGGAAAATCAAACGCTTAAATCTATATGTGAAGCCGCTATTCTTGCCGCCGGTGAGCCAGTAAGCATCGAGCGCATGTTGGATTTATTTAGCCCAGAAGAGCGGCCGACCAAAGCGAATCTGAAGAAAATTCTGCTGGAATTAACCGAAGATTATCAAGGCCGCGGTATCCAATTAAAACAATTGGCGAGTGGTTATTGTTTCCAAACGGCGAGTGCGCTTAATGTTTGGGTCAAGCGACTCTGGCCAGAAAAACCACCCCGATATTCACGTGCCTTCTTAGAAACCTTAAGTATCATCGCTTACAAGCAACCTGTGACACGCGGCGACATTGAAGCGATACGCGGCGTGGCGGTGAATCCAACTATTATTAAAACTTTATTGGAGCAAGAATGGATACAGGTGGTGGGGCAACGTGAGGTTCCCGGACGACCTAATCTGTATGCGACGTCGACATTGTTTCTCGATCATTTTGGCTTAAAAGAGTTAGCGGAATTGCCGCCTTTTCCTTTGCCTGGGATCATCGAACCTACCGAGGAGATCCCATCCGCTACTGATAATGAATCGAATGCTGCGCTCGATGTCCTTGAAAATTAGACTAATAATCACGCAGGTTATGTAAATGCTTTATTCTTTTGAAGATAGACACCCAACCTTATTAGGCGAAGATATTTTTATTGCTGAGAGTGCGGATGTCATTGGCTCAGTGATTATCCATAATCATGTCATTATCTTACCGCATGCTGTCGTTCGTGCGGATAATACCGCGATAGAAATCGGCGAAAATACCAATATCCAAGATGGGGCGGTGTTGCATACCGATCCGGATATGCCGATGCAGGTCGGTAGAAATGTAACGATTGCGCATCATGCCATGGTGCATGCGCGTGCGCTGGGCGATTATTCAGTGGTTGCGATTGGCGCTAAGATATTGAATAACGCCGTAATTGGTAAACATTGTTTGATTGCCGCGAATGCCATGGTATTAGAGAATCAGCATATTCCGGATGGCTCCTTAGTGATGGGTTCACCAGGAAAAATAAAACCATTGTCCCCACAACAAATAACGGATATGCAATGGTATGCACAACATTATGTAGACAAGATTCATCGTTATCAAAAAGGTCTTAAACGATTTGAACCCCAACTGAGCGTGAATTAATAATAGTATTATGCGTTTGTGTGTAAGTGGTAACCGCGGTGAGTATTAATAATATGGCAATAAATATTCTGGCTAACATGTCACTCCTGTAACAAACTTTTCATCCTGAAAATATTTTTAAGTATACCATTAAATCACTGTTGACAAAAAATAATGCTTGAAAACGAAAAAAATCAGCAAAAAAGTTTAATTTAGCATAACATGCGAGGATTAATAGGTTATTTGCATGAATGAAAAAATACAAAAAGTATTGGCCAATTTAGGTATTGGATCCCGTCGCGAGATAGAACGTTGGATACGCGAAGGTCGAATTCGTATTAATCAACAGCTTGCAAAGCTGGGTGATAGAATTGATTTAACGGCAAAAATCTTAATAGATGGTAAGCCAGTGCTTTTAGTGCCGGCTATTGATGTTCAGCGTCGTGCGTTGATCTATCATAAACCAGAAGGCGAGATCTGTGCACGATCGGATCCGGAGGGGCGGCCGACGGTATTTGAACACTTGCCGCGATTACGCGGTCAACGTTGGATTATGATCGGTCGTTTGGATATCAATACCTTAGGGTTACTCGTTTTCACTAATGATGGCGAATTAGCGCATCGTTTATCACATCCTTCTTATGAAATTGAAAGAGAATACGCCGTGCGCGTGTTGGGTAAAGTGGATGAGAAAATTTTGGATCGCTTAAGAAAAGGCGTGAAACTAGAGGATGGTATGGCAGCATTTACGCGCATTGAAGAGCGTGGCGGATCCGGGGCAAATCATTGGTATCATGTGGTACTAAAAGAAGGGCGCAATCGTGAAGTCAGACGTTTATGGGAATCACAAGGTGTAAATGTCAGTCGTTTGCTGCGCGTACGCTTTGGTAATGTGACATTGCCAGAAGACTTGAGCCGTGGGCAACATCGCGAATTAAAAGCTGACGAGATGGAAAAATTAGCCCGTTTGGTTGGTTTGGATAATTTATGGGGATTTGAGCATGAGAAGGGAAAAAAAAATTCAACAAAAAAAACCTAATGATATAAAAATAGTTTATGCATCAAGATTAGAAGTAGAAAAAGCAACAAAAAAATGCTTGGAAAAATATCCGGGTGTGTTTAAAGAATTAGCAAAGCGTTAATTCATATGCATAAAATAAAATTATACCTCATTAAGACCCCTAAGCTACTTAATGATTTTCTAGTAATCATAGTGCTAGAAAAAAGTACAGGTAATTTGTATTTGCCTGTAATTTAAGCGTATAATCGCCCAGTCTTTTTCCTGTGGTTTCATTAAAAGGCTTACAATCTGTGAGTAAACGACCCATTAATCTTAATTTATTGACGATTCGCTTTCCTATCACGGCGATCGTGTCGATTTTGCATCGAATTTCTGGTTTCTTCTTATTTTTAGTTATCCCGGTTTTTTTAGCTGTCGTGGCGCTGACATTACAGAGCCCAGAGGCTTTTTTTACCGTGCATACCTGCTTTGCGCATCCCTTAACTAAATTGATCCTCTTAGCTTTTTTATTTGCTCTTTTTTACCATTTATTTGCCGGTATCCGCCACTTGTTTATGGACGGTGGAATTGGCGAAGAATTGAAGTCCGCGCGTTTTAGTGCCGGTTTGGTTATTGTGCTGGCGGTATTATTGACCGGTCTGATGGGAGTTTATTTATGGTAAAAAAATTAACCAATGTAACCAGTCTGAGCGGTAACGGCATGCGTGATTGGTTAATTCAACGAACTACTTCGGTTATTTTGGCCGCTTATATTATTTTTTTGTTGGTGTTTATTCTTTGTCACCAGCCTCTGGATTATGTGACTTGGCAGAGTTTATTCAGTCATTTCGGTATGCGTTTGTTTAGCAGTTTATTTTTATTAAGTTTATTTTGGCATGCATGGATCGGCATGTGGACGATAGTGACGGACTATATTAAATCGGCGGGTTTACGTTTAATTAGTCAACTCATCATTATCATTGCGCTATTCCTCTATTTTATTTGGGGTTTAGTGATTTTCTGGGGCACACATCTATGACCTTACCCACCTACACATTTGATGCGGTAATCGTTGGTGCCGGCGGTGCGGGTATGCGTGCTGCATTACAATTGGCTCATTCTGGCCAGAAAGTTGCGCTGATTTCAAAAGTATTTCCAACGCGTTCGCATACCGTTTCGGCGCAAGGCGGAATTACCTGCGCTTTAGGTAATGCGCATGCAGATGACTGGCGTTGGCATATGTACGATACGGTTAAAGGTTCTGATTATTTGGGTGATCAAGATAGTATTGAATACATGTGCAAAACCGGTCCCGAAGCGGTGTATGAGTTAGAACATATGGGCTTACCGTTTTCGCGCATGGACTCTGGAAAAATCTATCAACGTCCTTTTGGCGGTCAATCCAAAAACTTTGGTGGTGATCAAGCGGCACGTACCTGCGCTGCGGCGGATAGAACCGGTCACGCCTTATTACATACTCTGTATCAGCAAAACTTAAAAGCCAAAACACATTTTTTTAGTGAATGGTATGCCATAGATTTGGTTAAGACACCGCAAGGTCATGTCGCCGGATTGACTGCTTTATGTATTGAAACCGGTGAAGTGGTCTTTTTTCA
>JBDKHQ010000080.1:0-2961 GCA_039797585.1 Pseudomonadota bacterium
TTTTTCCCGCTTTAGTGGCTGATTCAAGTACTGCGCATCAGAATATCACCACTAACATTGTCAAAGGCATGCAAATCAAAGCCTTACCCAATCATCGTGCCGGGCTTATTGTCGGTGGAAACGCCTTATATATAGGCATGCCACGTTTACCAGAAGAGGTTCCCTTTCCTACTGCTAATAAGTCAGACAGTGATACGGGTGTATCCATTCGCATGTATTACGGCTCTCTGTTCGGTCAAAATCAACGAGGTTTTGTGCATGATGTGATTTGGGGATCCACCTTAGTGGATGAATATGCCATGAGAGTTGTGTTTCCAGTTTAAAAAAAATAATAAAAAGGATCTCGTATGACTTGTACGGTGACTGAATTAATTACTAAAGCCTGGACTCTATCCGGTATCGTCGCGGCCCAAGCAGAAACAGTTAGTGGTGATCAACTGAAAGATGGTCTTGAACATCTGAATGATTTTCTCGCCTTGCAAAATGCTAATGCTCGAATGATCCCTTATATACGTGTTGAACATCTAACCTGTATACCTAATTCGGAAGAACTGTTTGTTAAACATTTGCTTAACATAGATGCATTGACGCTGAGGGAAGAAGAGCCACGCAGTTTTGCTTTACAAACCTTACCTTTATTAGGAAGAAAAGAATATTTTACGCACGATTATCCCTCATTTTTACGGCCACGGTTTTATCATTTAGAAAAAACTAAAGGGGGTAGCTTACTGTTTTTAAGCCCTACGCCTGATAAAGCATATCCACTTAAACTAGTTGGAAAGTTTGGTTTAACAGAAGTGAGTTATAACGATGATTTAAGTATGTTTTATGATCGCGACTACCTTCTCTATTTCCGTTATGGTTTAGCCGATACGCTTTGTGATTTTTATAACCACCCTTTTTCAGCTAAAGGAAAATTAAAAGAAATAGAAAACAAATTACGTGATCTATCACCGATGGATCTCAGTATGGAAAAAAACTCTCTCTTCAATTTAGGAAGATCAATATGAAACAGCTGCCTGTTGCTATCGTAGGTGGCAATGGTTTTGGTCGTTATCCGATTATCTCGCGAGAAGAAACGTTTAATATGATAGTGAGTGATGATTTTTTAGTACCGTTTGCAGGTTATAAGAAAGTTTTAGCCATTTCAGAAAAAGGATCAGGTCGCGGACTATTTAACAGTGTACGTTTTGGTAATTTGATTGCAGTCATTGATAACGGTGTTTATATCATCGGATCGACTTTGCATGCACAACGCATTGGTAGCTTAGAAACCTTCGAAGGCGATGTGCTCATTGCCGAAAATGAAAAAGAAGAAATCGCTATTTGCGATCATAAAGATATTTTTATTTTTAATTATCGTGAATCGACGTTTAAAAAAGCGGTTTTAGATTTTATTCCGAGTTATGTCAGTTACCACAATGGTCGATTTCTTTCTTGTGACCGTGAGCAAGCCGAATGGCGCTTATGTGGTGAAGAGAACAGTTTAGTATGGCCTGCTGATGCATCTCATGTAGGCGAGTTTCAAACGAAAGCGGATAATCCCTTAGCGGTTATTCCGTTACCTGGACGAGGTAATAGCCTTTTTGTAATGGGATCGAGTGTCACCGAATGTTGGACGGATATCGGAATGAATTTATTTCCGTATCAACGTGCCTCAAGCTTCAACATCGATTATGGCTGCTTAAATCCTGCGACGATTGCGAGCAGTGACGAATTCATTGTGTGGCTTGCCGCGAATGAAAAATCAGGTCCTGTCATTATGCTGAGTGACGGTGGACCAGCAAAGCAAATCTCTACCGAAGGCATTAATTTTAAGTTATCCCAGTTAAAGAACCCAAATAATGCTTACGGTTTTCTATTCAAGCAAGATGGACATTTACTGTATGTGATTAGTTTTCCTGACGACGAGCTTACCTATGCGTATGATTTTGCAACGCAACATTTTTTTACGTTAACTAATCATCAATTAGGCGCACATATTGCCAAACGCGCGGTGTTTTACCATAACAGTTATTATTTCATTAGCTTTATGGATGGTCATATTTATGAATTGAATTCCCGTTATACCGACGGTGATGAAAAAGAAATCCCTCGTATTCGAATAACGGCACCAATTAGATCACCGGATACAGATTTTTTTATCACACAAAAATTAGTTATTCCCATCGAGCAAGGTCATAGCGCATCTTTACAACGCGTTGATTTATCCTTATCCAAAGATGGTGGGGTTAGTTTTGGCTCCAATATCCCTAAAATCTTAAATCCTTTAGCCCATCGACAAAATCGTTTGATCTGGTGGCAATTAGGTCGTGCTAACCATTTAACCTTACAGTTTCGATTCTGGAGCTTCGATCGTTTTGTTGTTGGCAATGGATGTTTAAGCCTAACTGCATGAAGATCCCTAACTTACCGCATGAAAAACCAATTGATGATAATGGCCAATGGACAGCCGCCTGGAGTTTGTGGTTACAGGAACTGAACGGAATATTACAAAAGCAGCTATCCGATCAAGGTTTGCGAATACCTCAGCAAACAACAAATATTATTACGCAATTAAATAAGAAAAATAACACAGGAAGCATTATTTATGATTCTGATACACAACAATTTAAGGGAAATGTGAATGGCACCTTTAAGGTATTTCAACTGGATTAAATGGATATGAGTTTTTTAAGTGGCATCGGTGATTTATTCGGTGGAAATAACGCCGGTGATCAAGCGATGGGTTACTACAATCAAATACCGGATATTTTAAAGCAGTATTTAAAACCTTATGCCGATAGAGGCAATGCCGTTTATCCCTCATTACAACAAAACACAAATCAATTACTCAATGATCCCGGCGGATTATTAAATCACTTAAGTCAAGGTTATCAGCAATCGCCTGGTTATCAGTTCCAAGTTAATCAAGCACAACAAGCATCGAATCGTGCTTCGGCTGCAAAAGGAATGCTAGGC
>JBDKHQ010000081.1:0-8711 GCA_039797585.1 Pseudomonadota bacterium
AGCGATAGTATTTTGTTATCCAAGGATTCGTTTAAAACCGTTTGACGTTTTTTTACCATTTGCGGTTCAAACGTTCCTAGACGGTCTCGTGGTGTTTCCAGCTCAAAACTTTCTGTCCCCGCCTAAAATTTTAGATTTTAAAAATAAAAAGAAATTTAAACCACAACAAAGCTTCGAAACGGCCGTTTCTGCTAGTTATGATGCTATTGCAATTATTGCTAAACCGAAAGATTTGCTTAAATGTAACCCATTAAAATTATTTACTTTTCTGCAAGAGGGTTTTAATCAATGTAAATTTATCGCGTATACACCTGAATTAGCAGCGATTTTTAAAGAATTGAAACTAAAACCTGATCAAGGCATAGTGACTTTAAAGAATGCGGATTCTTGTCAAGCGTTCATAAAGATTTGCAGAAAACTGCGTTATTGGGAACGCAGTAAGGCATAATTGTTTATCCATAGTAATTAGCGATAACAAATATTTTGTTGTAAAATACATATAGATTTTCTTATCATTCATTATTTTATGTGTAAAATAACTTTTACAAAGTATCCTATATTTTTTTACTTGTTGGTTTTTATGGTTATGAATGTTTTTGCAGAAGAAAAACCTAATAATTTTGTTTATGTAACTGCGATTATTCCTAACATTAAGCAAGATATGCGTTATTTTGGTAGTAATAATTTTGTTGGTCGCCCAATTACCGGTTATAAGAAACCTGTCTGTATTTTAAGCAGTGCCGCTGCTCATGCTTTATTGAAAGTACAAACAGAGCTGAATAAACAAAATTTTGGCCTATTGGTATATGATTGTTATCGACCACAGATGGCAGTTGATGATTTTATCCTATGGAGTCAAAACGCTGACCAAAAGACAAAAAGTTTGTTTTATCCAAATATTGATAAAAAAGAGCTTTTTAAACGCGGTTACATTGCACGTCGTTCAGGCCACACCCGAGGCAGCACAGTTGATCTAACTATTGTTGATCTTGCAAGCAATCAAGTTCTTGATATGGGCACGCCTTTCGATTATCTAGATCCATTATCACATCCGGACAATCGGGATATTACTCCTGAACAATTTAAAAACCGAATGTTGTTACGATCATTAATGAGCAAGCATGGCTTTATGCCAATAAGAACCGAATGGTGGCATTTTACTTTAAAAAATGAACCTTATAAAAATACTTATTTTAATTTTTTTGTAGAATAATTAATTGATATAACTGATTTTTTTAACTTTCATTTTTATATTGCAAAAGATACTCGGGTTTTTTATTCCAAAATTTCATTTGCCATTTTCTATTTTCATGGGTTAATAAACAAATATTGCCGGTGGCTACTTTAAATTCTTTATTCTGTACCTGTTGTTCGAATAGACCTGGAATAAGCTTTAGAAAATATCGTAGCCGACCATTACTAGAAATCACTAAAATAGTATCTTTCGGATCATATTGCTTCTCTAAATCATTGCTAAACTCTTTAACTTCTTTAGCCATATGCGCTGGAGATCCTGACCAGGCCGCAATTTTTGGCCAAACACTTAAATTTTCCCAAGCAGACAAATCGTCACCCTCGCCTATTTCTTGAATTTGTGTATTGCTAAGACCCGCCCAATTTCCATAATCG
This sequence comes from Pseudomonadota bacterium, assembly GCA_039797585.1. Classification (GTDB taxonomy): domain Bacteria; phylum Pseudomonadota; class Gammaproteobacteria; order Diplorickettsiales; family Diplorickettsiaceae; genus Aquirickettsiella. The sequence continues at coordinate 1,630 of JBDKHQ010000081.1, forward strand.
ATTTCGTTTAAACGGGAATCCACAATAGGTTTTACAGAGGAATGTAATTGTTCTAACACAATAGCTGCATAACCATGTGTTCGTTTTAAAGGACCACAATAAACGGCTTTAGGATGACTATCGGCTTTTTGCAAAGCTTGTGCCAGACATTTAGCTTGTAGGATACCTGAATCAACCAAAGGTAAATCTTGTGCCGCACCTACCCATACCACCGGATCGCTCGTAGAAAACGTATTACCATGTCGAGATAAAATAACTTTCATATTTATATTACTGATTTATAAAGATACTAACTCACCTTCTGCCTCTATTAACTTTTCAACGCGAAGAACATCTTCTGGGCTATCTATAGAAGCATGTGTATGTCCTTTATAATCCACGATAATCACACGTATCGGTTTACCATTTTCCAGTACTCGCAATTGTTCTAAGCCTTCCAATTTTTCTAAAGGAGTCGAGGGTAACGACACATAGGTTTTTAATGCTGAGTATCGATAAGCATATAGTCCAATATGTCGATAGAGCAGCGGCGATTTTATCTGATCATCTCTTAAATAGGGAATCATACTTTTAGAAAAGTACATGGCATTTAAATCTTTATCACATACGACCATGGTTCCTCCCACCTCACCCTTTAATTTGGCCTTTTGCATAAGAGAATATTGTTCTCTATTAATGAAGGTTGCAGGTGTTGTTATTTCTAACTGCGGATTATCAATCATAGCGTCCATTAAATCTTGAATGATCCAAGGGGGAGTTAACACCGCGTCTCCCTGTAAATTCAAAATAATATCCGGTTTATTTTCCAATAAAGAAAGCGCGGCAAAACTACGTTCTGTGCCATTATTATGTTCTCCGGTCATCAATACCTTAGCGCCAAAACCTAAAGCGTGAGTTTGTATCTCGGCATGATCCGTTGCAATATAGACTTCGTCAACATGCTTAATAGTCTTAGCAATACACCAAACTCGATAGATTAAACTATGGCCTTTAATCAACTTTAATGGCTTTCCAGGAAAACGACTTGAATTAAATCGCGCAGGAATAATTATAATATTTTTATTTTGCATAATGGCCACTAGATTCTCCGTTTGTTTGTTCTTGACTTTGTTGTTCTTGTATTTGCTTAAGCACTGAGAAATCTTCTAAAGTCGATGTATCTTGCTCAATTTGACGGTTCACTGCAATATCTTGTAATAAACGGCGCATAATTTTCCCAGAACGCGTTTTTGGTAAAGCAACCGTAAAAATTAAACGCTTGGGTAAAGCCAAAGCACCAATAGTGCTGCGAACTTGATTCATAATATTTGTTTTTAATACTGGCGATGGTTGTTCGGCATCATTGAGCACAACGAAAGCAACGATAGCCTGACCGGTGGTCTTATCCGGAATAGGTACCACCGCAGATTCAGCAACTGCTGGATAACTATCTAAAGCGGCCTCAATTTCGGCTGATCCTAAACGATGTCCAGATACTTTAATGACGTCATCAGTACGTCCCATAATCCAAATATAATTTTGTTCATCATAATGAGCACTATCGCCAGAGAAATAAGCATGCGGAACTTTACTCCAATATTGTTCCTTATATCGTTTTGGATCATTCCAAATACCGCGTAACATACTCGGCCAGGGTCGACGAATGACCAACGCGCCTCCTTTGCCTTGCTCGACTCGAAGTCCCGTCGCGGGATCCACAATATCCACTTCCACACCAGGTAAGGGTTTGGCAACGGAACCGGGTTTAGTCGGCGTTGCTCCAGGGAGTGGCGCAATCATTATTGATCCGGTTTCTGTTTGCCACCACGTATCAACAATGGGACAGCGTTTGTTACCAATTTTTTCAAAATACCAAACCCAAGCTTCCGAATTTAAGGGTTCGCCCACACTGCCTAACAATCTTAAGCTGGATAAATCTTTTTTATCTATCCAGTCATTACCCCATTTCATAAAAGAGCGTATCGCAGTAGGAGCCGTATAAAAAATACTAACTCGGTAAGTTTCAATCAACTGCCAAAAACGATCTGGTTTAGGCCAGTCAGGAGCTCCTTCATAGATAAGCACCGTCGCGGCATTTAATAGTGGGCCATAAACTACATAAGTATGGCCCGTGATCCAACCCACATCGGCCGTACACCAGTAAACATCCTCTGGTTTTAGATCAAAAACTATTTTGGAAGTATAATAAGCGCCTACCATATAACCGCCAGTAGTATGAAAAATCCCTTTCGGTACGCCGGTAGAGCCTGAAGTATAAAGAATAAAAAGCGTATCTTCGCTATCCATAGCTTCTGCAGGACAGTTTTCGTTAACTCCTGCTATTAGGTCATGCCACCAAACATCACGATCTGCTTTTAAAGGAATTTCAGCATGGGTTCTTCGATAAATAATTACTTTTTCTACTAACGGACAACTAAGTAAGGCTTCATCCATCACCTGTTTAAGTGGAATGATCTTGCCGCGTCGATAACCACCATCCGCAGTAATCACAAATTTGGATTTGGAATCTTGAATACGGGTGTCTAAAGCTTGTACCGAATAACCGCCGAACACGACATTATGTATGCACCCTAAGCGCGCAGACGCTAATACGGCAATGATGAGCTCAGGTATTAAAGGCATATATAGTGTGATGCAATCGCCTTTTTTTAATCCTAATTTTTTTAACCCGTTTGCAAATTGGCAAACCGCTTGATGCAATTCTTTATAAGTAAATTGACGAGCTTCTTCTGGTTCACCCTGCCAAAGCAACGCTGTTTTTTCTGCATAATGTTCCAAATGTCGATCGAGGCAATTATAAGACAGATTGGTTTTACCCGCTTCAAACCATTTTGCATAGGGTTCCTGCCAAGTTAATACCTTTTTCCAAGCTTGCATCCAATGTAATTCGCTGGCGATATTAGCCCAAAATTGTTCGGGTTGTTGCATAGAGTAACGATAAATCTCCTCATATTGGGCCATAGATTTTATCGTTGCTTGATCGGAAAATTTTTTTGATGGAGGATAAACCTTGATTTCGTTTAAGACAGAATCTATTGTTTGTGATTCGTTTCTAGACATATTTTATACTCCTGTTGTCAAAACGACCAAAATATGACGACACTTTTCTAAGAATGACTATCGCCACTTGCGACTACTGGATTCATCAACTAACCTTAAAGCTTAAGCCAATTTAAATAGAGGAGAAGTATTATGTTAGCGTGGGCATTTATCTTTCTAGCTATTGCTATCATTGCCGCCATTATTGGATTTACCGGTGTTTTTGCCGTAGCTGCAGGCATTGCAAAAATTATCTTTTTTATATTCATCATATTAGCCATCATTGCATTTGTAACGATGTTATTTCGAAGACATCGATAAAAAAAATATCGCTGGTAATCCATTAAAACAAAATTTTTTGTCACTTATTCATCAAAGATTAAACATCGAATTTGTTCGCAAACATCGTGCATGATGTGTATGTTATGTATGCATGCCAGCTGATTATAAAGAGACGATCCTTGTTTAAATAAAAAATGTAAATAGGCGCGAGTAAAATGCCGACAAGTATAGCATAAACACCCTGCTAAAATAGGCTTTTCATCTTTTGCGTAAATAGATTTTTTAATCAATATTCTTGATTGATTTTTTTCACTGATAAATTCTAACCAATTCCCTTTTTTGATAATATTTCCGTGATAAAGTGCGCCATGTCGTGCATTGCGCGTTGGTGCTACACAATCAAATAAATCAATTCCCCTAGCGGCCACATCAATAAGATCTTGCGGGTTCAGTCCTACACCCATGGTATAACGAACTTTATCGTCCGGTAACAAAGGCCGAACCCAATCGATGACTTCGGCTGTTTTTTGCATATCAAAACCAATCACTTCTCCACCGATGGCAATGCCATCCAGTTGCGCTGCTAAAATAAATTGCGCACTCAATTCGCGAAGATCCCTAAAGCTTCCACCTTGAATTATTCCAAATAAAGCCTGTTGATGACCATAAACTGAATCTGAAGCGAGATAGGCTTCTTTGGATGCTAATAACCAACGATGCGTGCGATCCATCGCCGCTAATGCAGCATCTCTACCACCTTTTTCAGGTGTACATTCATCAAACGCCATGATGATATCCGCGCCAATAATTCTTTGCGCCTCGATAGAGCTTTTGGGTGTCAAATGGATCACTTTTCCAGTAATAGGATGTTTAAAATGTGCCCCATCCGCATCAATACGACAAATTTTGGCGTTTTTAGACAAGCTAAATACTTGGAAACCGCCGCTGTCGGTTAACATAGGTCCATGCCAAGCCATTAAATGATGCATGCCTCCGTTGGCTAAAATAACCTCCATGCCAGGATTGAGTAACATATGATAGGTATTACCACCTAAGATAATTTGCGAGCCTGCATCCATCAGATCGCGAGGTGTCATATGATTAACAAAGGCTCGTGTTCCTACCGGCATAAAAGCAGGCGTTAACACATCTCCATGCGCTGTACTTATTTTGGTGACTCGAGCATTACAATTTTTGCTCGATTTGATAAGTTGACACTTAAATTGATTATTCATAAAAAACACATCGGCTTATGGCTTAGAAGCTAATTTTTTTTCAATTGTGCTTAATATTCCTCGTAAAATTTTCACTTCGGTTTCATCTAATTCGGATCGGCTAAATAAGCGACGTAATCTATCCATGATTTGTTGGCTACGCAGCGGCTTTAAAAATTCAATTTTATTCAGTATGTCCTCTAAATGTTGGTAAAAATATTCTTGTTGTTTGACATCCGCCAGCGAGATGGATTTTTCTTCAATCTTATTTTGTTGCTGTAAAAAAGCCATGCGTAACTCATAGCATACAATTTGTACTGCAGCAGCTAAGTTTAAGGAACTATAATCAGGATTCGCTGGAATATTAATTTGAAAATGACATTGTTGTAACTCTTTATTGGTAAGGCCGCATCGTTCACGCCCAAATACTATGGCTACTTTCTGCTTGGATTTAATCGCTATTTTCTCGGCTGCCGCTCGGGCAGTTAAAGAAACCCAATTGAGTTCGCGAATACGCGTACTGGTCCCAAATACTAAATGACAATCCTGGAGTGCTACGGCTAAATGATCGACGACTGTCGCTTCAGCTAAGACGTCAATAGCATTACTCGCGCGCACTGATGCATTCACATGTGGAAAAGACTTAGGTTCAACCATATAAAGCTGTCTTAAACCCATGGTTTTCATCGCACGGGCGGTAGCTCCAATATTGCCTGGGTCGGTGGTATTAACGAGGACGATCCGAATTTGTGAAAGTGGCATGAGTTTGTTTTACCCGTAAACCTTTCGACTAGCAGGCTTCATACTCTATCAAGTCGATCAGTTTAGATTTATCTTGTTGTTAAAATACCTAGCTTCACATAAAGGGGTAACGTCGTCAAATTGATAGCAAGCTCTTTCATGAGAATTTTCGGAAAAATAAGCACAGACATTTCTTTTCGCCATCGCCTAAGGACAAGGAATGGGCGCTCCATTTAACACACAAGTACTAGCATGTATTTGAATAACACTCGCGCCGGCGACAGCGACAATTGCTGCCGCAGGTCCAGTGGAAATTATTACTCCATTGTTTACTACAATAGTACTACCGATGCCCATCGCCTGTAGGGCAGGCGCTGGATCTGGCGTTTGATTGGCTACAGCGATTGTGGGACTAATCGCGGTGACAGAGGCGAAATCATCTGCCGAAATGCCAGCCAAAGAACCTACACCCGTTACCGAAATTGCAGTGTTTACAAGCTTAACAGACGAAACATTCTTACTAAGAAGACCGATTGCTATATTTCCATTCACAGAAACCTGCGTATTTTCAACAGTGGCAATAGCGTTATCTAAAGTTTGCAATCCACTGGGGATGCCGGTACCGTTATTAATCAGCTGCATAGTTACTTGACTAGCCGCTAAACTTGAGCTGTCTTCCGCTAATAAACCAACCACCTGATTCTGTGTAGTTCCAGAGAGATTAATTTTACTATTAACTACAGTAGCTTTCGTGCCATTCGTAAGTGCTACCCCAAAAAGAGCTAAATTATCGCTGATTGGTGCATTAATGCCTTCTATATTAAAGACCGTATCACTAATATTTGCGTTTGACATATCTAAAAGCACCGCTCCACCCACATCGTCATTTCCTCCTACTACTGAAACAGTGCTAGCCGCTAGCTTAACAAAAGAACTCCCTGCTGCTAAAACAGCCAACGCACTATCCCCGCTTGCATTGAGCTCACCGCCCTGCAATAAAACACTTCCTGCATCTATAAACAGACCGGTAGTGAAGGCGTTAGTGGGAGTGCCGATCTGACTGTTCGTAATAACGTTCGAACCCCCATCGATTTCCACCCCATTCCCCGGAAACGTAATCGGAATTGATGCAAGAATTATATTTTCTAGCGTATTGTTCCCTGGAAGAATAAGCGCACCATTAAAGGTCGAGCGTTGAGCACCGGTTGCGGCTTGGCTATAATCTGCTGTGCGCGCAGAAAGTGTTTGTCCCATTTGCAACGTCACTGGGTTGGTTCCACCTGGCACATCTAAAGCATTATAATTGCCCCCATTAAAATACATCACGGTGTTGGGAACTAAGGTAGCTAGTGTTGCCGCACCTGTGTCAGTTAAATCGGTGGGTCCACAGGGATTTTCAAACGTACAGTTGTCTGCAGTTAAGCCAATTCCGCCATTATTCGGTGTGCCCGTTTGGCTAAAAAATACTAGGCTACTCGTATTCGTTACCACTTCAGGACTGAAAGTTAGATAAGTTGTTTTACGACTGGGTATTTTTGCACCATGACCAAGCTCAGCCAAGTAACGATCCACCGGATCCGTGATGCGTTCTTCTAGCGCAGGGTCACTGCGATGTACGTGTGTGCCACCCAATTCGATACCCAAACCTATAGCACCGGTATTGTGTTGCAGATTGTCATAGCTATATGCTGCAAAAACCTTGAGATAGGACGTTGGCCAATATTCTAGGCCTGTTGTCCCTCCCCAAACCTTACCTTCTGTTGGGGCAAAGAAATAACTACCTAAAAAAGCTTTTAATGATGTTTG